>DASVEA010000359.1:0-6312 GCA_036380815.1 Nitrospiraceae bacterium | reverse complement strand
CCATCGTCTCGTCGTCATACCCTGAGACAAAGAGCGGCTGCATCATCGGGTGATGCTTCAACAACCGTCTGGCTAAGTCACGCCCACCAATCTCCGACATCATGAGATCGGTCACCGCCACATGGACAGCTCCAGAATGTCGCTGCGTGAGCAGCAACGCTTCAACGGACGAGCTCGCCTCCAAGACTTGATAGCGATGCCGCAACAACGTGGAGAGCGCGAGTTTACGATCGATTTCATTCGGTTCCACCAGTAGAACCGTTTCCTGACCTTTGGCTGCAACGTGTGCCAGGATTGATGGAGCAGGCGGCCGGCCCTGTCGTACAAGGGGAAGCGCCACCTGCACCACAGTGCCTTCGCCGGGCCGGCTGACAACATCGACCTGGCCTGCACTTTGTTTCACAATGCCATAGACCGCCGTGAGTCCGAGTCCCACCTTCATTTCCTTTGTGGAAAAGAAGGGTTCGAACATGTGCGACTGGGTCTCTAGGCTCATCCCGCTTCCGGTATCGGTTACTTGAATCAGCACTTTTGGTAGATGCCCGCGGAACGCCTGTTTCGCTTCAATCAGGAGCCGACCACCATTTGGCATGGCATCCCGTGCATTCACCGCAAGATGAAGCAGGACTTGTTCGAGTCCTTCGCGATCGACCTCGACATCCATCGGCGCATCATCAATGACCATGCTTAGATCGATGGAGGCAGGCAGCAGTCCTCTCATCACTCCACGAATCTCCTCCAGCACAACCTTGACCGAAAGCACCTGTCGGAGGTGGCCGTCGTGGAGACCCAACCCAGCCAATTGAGCGGTCACGACTGCGGCCTGCCCCCCACTTCGAAATATGTCATCGACCAGCCCATAGAGTGGGTCCTCCGGCTTGAGGCGAGATAGGACCGCACCCGTCTGCCTCCCGATCACCGAAACGAGATGGCTGAGTTCGTTAGCAATCCCTCCGGCAATCCGACTGATCGCTTCCATCTTCTGCGCCTCATACAATTGCTGCTCGAGGCCTTCTCGTTCCTTCTTCTCCTGCCGAACATGCTCATTCGCCCGTGAGAGATCGCTCTTGAGACCCTTGATACGAACCTCCAATTGATCGCGCGACGCTTGCAAGGACTGTTCGGTCTCTTTCAGCGCCTCTATACTCCCCTGCAATAGTGTTTTTTGCTGCCGTTCGGACCCGATCGTTTGCAGCGCGAGCCCGTATAACGTCGCCATCACCAACAAAACCGGCACTCCCAGCAAATGCCCGGGCGATAAAGCACCAGTTTGAACAACCCCTTGATAGAGGATGACGCCATACCCGGCACAGAGCAGTAGAGATAACCCGATAATATGGGAGAGGCGCCGCACGGAGGCGGCAATGAGCATGAGAATGAAATATGACAGATAGAGTTCCGAGCGAGCATTACCTGAAAGATAGATTGTAGAGGTCACGAGAACCGTATCGATCCCAATCACGGTCCCGCTGAACCACGCGGCCTGTAGGATCGAGGTTGGCACATACCACAGGCACAGGACCATCGCCACCAATCCAACAACGATCACCCCGATCGTTGGGCGGCTTGCGATCAGCTCCGCTCCAGACAACAACTGGTAGGCCAACATGACGCCGACCAGCGACTGAAGCACAACATATCGTGGACGCGAAATCGTACTGTCGTGACATGAATCCCCCGAAGTCGGCTCGACATGATTCTCAGAAGGGAGGGCAAGACTGCTCATCGGTATGATCTCCCGTTGGATGACCGAAGACTAGGAATGGAGCAAGTCCTGTACCGATACCCAAACAGGGCGGGACCATGTTTTCCAGCAGTCTATGCCCTGAGGACCTGAACCGTTTGATCCATCTCCCTACAGCAAGTCACAAAATAGAACGAGGCGTGATGGGCAAAAAACGGCTCACGGATTGGGTTTACCAGGATAGTGCAGCGAAAGATACAGGCCGATCCTGTTCAAAGCATCCTGTCGGTTAATGCAGGATAGGAACGATACGGATGATGAAGAAGGAGGTTAGGCGGACAGGGTGGGACCGTTTGCCAGTCCGTCACGAAACTGCTTTGCATGATCGAGTGCGAGACTGCGCGTCTCCGCGAGGAACGTGACATGCCCCATCTTGCGACGGGGACGAATCGCACGCTTGCCGTAGAGATGGAGTACCGCACCAGGAGTATCCAGCAGGGTTCGACAGCCTGCGTCCTTCGTAAGGGTCGCGGTATCGTTCCCAATGAGATTCACCATGACGGCTGGGCTCAGCAGACGCACCTCACCAAGCGGCATCCCGCAAATGGCACGAACCTGTTGCTCAAACTGGGACACGCTGCAGGCATCGAGCGTGTAATGGCCTGAGTTATGAGGCCGCGGGGCAATCTCGTTGATGAGCAGTTCCCCGCTAGGCAACTGAAACAATTCGAGACAAAATACCCCGACCCCTTCCAGACGATCCACGACTTGACGCCCAAGAGCGGCTGCTCGCTCGGCCACAATTGAAGATCCTGGGGCCGGTACGATGGTGGTTCGAAGAATCCCCTCTGCATGTTCATTCTCAGCCACCGGATAGGTGCAACCTTGTCCGTCAGCTCCACGAACCACCAGGATCGAGAGTTCCCGTTCAAACGGCACCAAGGATTCCACGATCCATCGCATATCAGGGCGAGCGGATTCCGATAATGCCCGTTCCACCTCCCGAACTTCGGACTCTCGGGGGATTCTCCACTGTCCCTTGCCGTCATAACCGGCCGTTGCCGTCTTACAGAGGGCGGGATACCCGACCTGTCCAACAGTCGTCGCCAATTGATCGGGAGCGGTGAGGCCGGCGAAGGGGGGAACGGGAAATCCGTTGGAGGCCAAGAACCCCTTTTGTTCGAGGCGATCCTGAATCACGCTCAGAACGGCACTCGACGGACGAACCGGCTTCCGCTGCTCTAACGCTCGACAGAGCTCCGCTGGGATATTTTCCCATTCATAGGTTACGACGCTGACCAGGTCGGCAAAGCGCGCAAGAGTGTGCTGGTCGGTGAACGGAACGGGAAAGCTGTGTGTGGCAACACGATGCGCCGGTGCCTCTGGATCTGGATCCCAGACGGCGACGTGATACCCGAGACGGCATGCCGCCATGGTGAACATGGCACCCAATTGTCCGCCGCCCAGCACGCCCAGAACAGATCCTGTCTCGATGACCACGGCCTTCACGACCGGCGACTCGGACGGCCGGGACCTTTCGTTCCGGTCACCAGACCCTTCGCTTCAGGAGACTGGAGCACGCTGTCCGTCTGTGTCTGACGGAACAATTTCACGCGAGCGGCAATCGCCGGATACCGGCCCGCCAGAATTTGCGCAGCAAGCAACCCGGCATTCTCCGCCCCTCCGATCGCCACCGTGGCGACTGGAATCCCTCTTGGCATTTGCACGATGGAGAGGAGCGAATCAAGTCCGCGAAGATTCTCCGTCGGGATCGGGACCCCAATGACCGGCAGATGCGTCTTCGCAGCCAGCATCCCAGGAAGATGGGCCGCCCCGCCTGCACCGGCAATAATGACTTCGATCCCCCGGCCGGGCGCTTGTTCTGCATAGGCGAACAAACGATCCGGAGTCCGGTGCGCGGAGACGACCGTCAATTCATGTGGAATCCCGAGATCCATCAGAATCGCAACGGCTTTTTTTAAGATCGGGAAATCGGATTTGCTTCCGCCCAACACCCCGACCAAGGGATGCGGACGATCCGTTCCTGGCCGCTGTGATTGTGGTCCACTTCTGAGACGAGGCATATTCGCGCAGGCCCTTCTCCCACGGCTCTCTGGCTCATGGCTCTCAATGGAGCCCCCACCTTAGCGATTCTCTCACTGATGGTCAAGCGCGTCCCCTCCCTACCAGCGATCCGTGAGGCGTGAATCATTAATCATGAAAAATTTTGGAGGAAGAGCCCTCGGCAGTCCTATGTTTTACCTTTCACGATTCTTGAGAGCAACGCGAGAACACCGCAGCAGTCGAGGTAGGATGAAGTCAAAGTCAGGGGTGCGCAAAGCTCAGACTCTCTTTAGCTTAGCTCGAGCCTCAACCTTCTTCGTGCTGACGGACTTTCTCAGCAGCCTGCCAGGTCTAACTGAAGCCTACGGGTAGTTCACAGAAGAGTGGCGAGAATCAGGGATACAGACTGGACCGGGAAGGATAGCTCCCACGCGAAGGAGTGCGGGATTGTTCAACAGGAGGCGGGAACGAGAATAGTAAATTTGGTGCCGAAGGCGGGACTTGAACCCGCACGGCTTGCGCCACACGCCCCTCAAACGTGCGTGTCTGCCATTTCACCACTTCGGCACTTGGCAGGAGCTTGCCCTCACAACTGCGTTCTCGCATCACTCAAACCCTCAACATGCTTAGCACGCCTCGGGATTTCGCTTGATGCGGCCTTGCTGCAGGGTTTTTTGAAGCTCCTGCAACTCGGGATACTCAAATAGACTGTCACATTGTTTCGTCCCCGCGCTTCATGCTTCACGAACGACGAGCGACAGTCTGAGTGAGCGTATTATAGAAGTGGCCCAAAATCCTTGTCAATCAATGGAGGCTCCGGTAGAATCGGTCGGCTCATGCTCACCGGGTCTTCCAAAGTTGTGCAAACTCACCACAGCCCCACTTCCACGCTTGATGATGTCGCTGAACAACGGGCACAGGGCTCCGTCGCTGCGTTGTTCGACGTCGACAATACTCTCCTGCCTGGAGAGGCCAGCGAGGTACTATTCTTCGGGTTTCTGTGGCGGCGTGATCTGGTGGGATGGGGCGAGCTGAGGCGGAGTGCGGCCTGGCTGGCGGGTCACGTGCCCCCCTTCTCGCTGCACTCGCTCCGAGAACGAAAAGTGTATCTGACGGGCAAGTGCCCCGCAGACATTGAATCGCATGCGCGGGAGTTCTGTCGGGCCAAGATGATCGGCAGGCTGTCCGTGCAGGGTCGCGCAAAGCTGGACGAGCATCGACAGGCCGGTCACCAGCTGATTCTTGTGACTGGCGCGCCTGATTTTTTGATCGCGCCCCTTGCGGAGTTTTTGGGCGTGCCCACGGTCTTCGCGGCGAAGCCGGAGCAACGGGATTCCGTCTATACCGGTGCATTGATTCCCCCGTTGCCCTATGGCCGTGGCAAGCGTGAGCTGATCCTCGCCCACGCTCAGGGAATGGGCCTCGATCTGGCCAGCTCCTATGCCTATGGCGATAGCCCCGGCGATCGCGACATTCTTGAACTGGTCGGGCACCCCCAGGTGGTCAACCCGATCCGGGGCATGGCTCGCACGGCACGCCGACTCGGCTGGCCTGTTACGACGTGGAAGTGAACAAGATTGCATGAGGTCATCAAGTCTTGGACGTTCGACCTTCAGACTATTAGACTTTGTGCCGCGAGCGTTGTATGCGAGTGACCGAGATCTTCCATAGCATTCAAGGTGAGTCGAGCTACGTAGGACAGCCCTGTGTGTTTGTACGGCTGACCGGATGCCCGCTTCGCTGCAACTGGTGCGATACCGACTATGCCTTTTACGGAGGGCAGGAGTGCTCGATCGATGAGGTCCTGGCGAAGGTGCACACCTATGGATGCCGCCTCGTGGAGGTCACAGGAGGGGAACCGCTTGCCCAACCTGAGTGTCTCTCGTTTATGACTAGACTGTGCGATGCAGGGTATACGGTCCTTCTTGAGACCAGCGGCGCCGTCGATATTGCGCCAGTCGATCCACGTGCACATGTCATCTTGGATATAAAATGTCCGGGGAGCGGTATGACAGATCGGATGCACTGGCCGAATCTTTCTCAGCTGGCGGCCAAAGACGAGGCGAAGTTTGTGTTGACCGACCGAGTCGACTACGACTGGGCCTGTGAGATTCTTGCCCGGTATGACTTAGCAAACCGCTGTACGGTGCTCTTCAGTCCGGTCTTCGGTTCGCTCGATTTGCCTGATCTGGCCGAATGGATTCTGGCCGATCATTTGCCGGTCCGTTTTCAATTGCAGATGCACAAGTATATATGGGCACCGGATATGCGAGGGGTATGAGTTGTAGCTATCAGCTTTCAGCAGTCAGCCCTCAGTTTGAACTGAAAGCTGAGTGCTGATGGCTGACAGCTTGAACAAGGAGACGTGAATGAAGATCATGCAGGTTACGGTACAGGTCGGGCGAGCGGAGACCATAGCGACAGAGGTGTTGGTACTCACGCACTGTGAAGGAGAGGCATTGGCCAAACAGGATGCGGCCCTGCTCGATCGGGCCCTCGGGGGCGCATTGAGCAAGTTGGTGCAATCCAAGGAATTCGAAGGCAAGGCCAACGAAGTATTGTTG
>DASVEA010000358.1:0-4323 GCA_036380815.1 Nitrospiraceae bacterium | reverse complement strand
CATTCATATAGGACACCAACACGATGCCGTTCAACACGGCCACACCGAAGAGATTGATGAATCCGATCGATGCCGGCACGCTCAGGTATTCCCCCGTCACCCATAAGGCGACAATTCCGCCGATGAGCGAAAACGGGAGATTGAGAATGATCAAGGCAGCCTGCTTGAGAGAGGAGAACGACGAGAACAGGAGCATGAAGATCACGACAATAGTGAGCGGAACGATGATCTGGATCCGGGCCATCGCCCGCTGCATATTCTCGAACGATCCGCCCCAGACAATCGTGTACCCGTCCGGGAGCCGGACCTCCCGGGCGATCCGCTGCTGCGCCTCATCCACAATACTCCCGATGTCCCGCCCTTGGGTATTGAAGCTGACTGGCAGGTACCGCTGAAGTTGATCGCGGTTGATACGCCCAGGTCCCTCGTGCATCCGGATGGTGCCGAGATCGCTGAGGGGAATGAACGCCCCACTGCCGGCCGTCAGTCGAATGTTCCCGATGGTCTCGATGCTGTTCCGATCCTGTTCGGGAAACCGCACGATCAAACTGAACCGTCGATTCTCTTCGTATACCCGGGTCGCGGCTTCTCCTCCGATCGCGATCGCGATGACCTCGCGCACATCCGAGACGTTGATGCCGTGTCGGGCGATCTTGCCCCGATCGATATCGATCGTGATGTATGGCTGGCCGAAGAGTTGCTCTACTTTTAAATCTACGACGCCCCGAATCGTGCCGAGGACACCGGCGATCGCCTCCGCCGTGTGACGCAGCTCATCCAGGTCTGGTCCGAACAGCTTGACGGTCGCCTCCGTGCGCACCCCCGAAACCAATTCGTCCACCCGTTGCTGGATCGGCTGGCTGATCAGAAAGCTGGCGCCGGGCACCAGTGCCAGTCGCTCGCGGATTCGCTCTTTCAGCTCCGGCATGGTGAAGGCCGTCGTCCACTCCTGAATCGGACTCAAAGACGCGACGGAATCGCTTTCGTTCGGCTCTTGCGGGTCGTTCCCCAATTCCGTGCGTCCGATCTTGGACACCATCATCTTCACTTCGGGAAACTCCAGCACCGCTTTCTGCACCTCGCGTTCGATCTTGATCGACTGTTCCAAAGAAATGCTCGGCAAGCGGATCGTGAGGGGGGCCAGCGAGCCTTCATTCAGTATAGGGACAAACTCCGACCCCAAAAATGGAAAGAGCGCAAGACTTCCTGCCAGCATGAGTACGGCGGCTGTCAACACCACAGTCCGATGTCCCAACGCCCAGCGCAGCACAGGAAGATAGGCGCGCTTGGCCCATCGAAGCACCAAAGGATCAGGGTCGTTGTGCCCGGCCCGCAGAGTCAGATTACATAAGACCGGCGACAGTGTGATCGACAGAATGAGCGACACCATCAGGGCAATCATGATGGTATAGGCCATCGGCTTGAACATTTTGCCTTCCATGCCTTGGAAAGAGAGGATGGGCATAAAGACGATGATGATGATCAGAATACCGAAGACCACGGGGCGGGCGACCTCCCGAGCGGCATTGAGGATGAGGGCCTGCCTCGGCAGGCCCTGGTGACGGGGATCAGACAGGTGTCGGTGGATGTTTTCCACCACCACCACAGAGGCATCGACCATCATGCCGATGGCGATGGCCAAGCCGCCCAAGGACATCAGATTGGCAGTGAGATCGAGTCGATCCATCACGAAAAACGTCACGAGCGGCGTCACGATGAGCGTCGCCGCCACGATCAAGGCACTCCTGGTATCGCCCAAGAACACGAACAGCACGATCACCACCAGGACAATACCCTCGCCCAGCGCCTTATAGACGGTTGCCAATGCGGCGGAGATCAATTCGATACGATCATAAAAGGGCACGATCCGCCATCCTGCCGGCAGCAGCCCCTTGTCCTGGATCTCGGCGATCTTGACTTTGAGGCCCTCCACAACATCGCGGGCGTTTCCGCCGCGCAGCATGAGTACGATCCCTGCCGCCACCTCACGTTCACCGTTCAGGACGACAGCGCCATGGCGAATGGCATGGCCGATCTGTACCCGGGCGACGTCGCGGATGAGCACGGGAGTGCCGCCCGCTTCCTTGACGACGATGTCCTCGACGTCGCTCAGTCTCCGAATCATCCCCACACCGCGGACAATGAACTTTTCAGCATTTTTCTCCAGCACGTTGCCTGCGGCATTCGCATTATTGTTCGCCACGGAGGCAAACACATCGTCCAATGAGAGAGCATATTTGCGCAACAGTTCCGGCTCGACCAGCACCTGGTACTGTTTGACATATCCGCCTTGCGAGTTGACGTCGATCACTCCTGGGACGCCCTTGAGTAACGGCCGGATGACCCAGTCCACCACAGTCCGCTGCTCGATCAATTCTTGTTCCACCGCAGCGGCGTCCAGACCGGCATGGGAAGGGCCTTCTAGATAGTATTGAAACACCTCTCCCAGTCCGGTGCTGTTCGGCGTCATCATCGGTTCAGACCCAGGCGGCAAGTGCTCCCGCACTTCGATTAGCCGTTCGAGCACGAGTTGGCGGGCCAGGTTGATGTCCATCTGATCGTCGAACACCACCGTAATCAGCGACAACCCTACTTTGGTGAGCGAGCGTAGTTCCGTCAGATGCGGAACCCCGGTGACTTGTTGCTCGATGGGAAACGTCACCAGCCGCTCGACTTCTTCGGGGGACAAGCCGCGCGCTTTCGTGACGATTTGCACGAGCACACTCGTCACATCGGGAAACGCATCGATCGGAATCGTGCGGAAGGAATAGAGCCCCACAAGGGTAAGAAGGCCGGCGAACGTGAGGATCAGCATGGGACGACGCAGAGATAACTCAAGGAGTTTGTCGACCATGGCTCAGTTTTTAGGCTTCAATAGTTCAGATTTCAAAATAAAGGCGCCTTCCGTGACGACCGCTTCCCCTTCCACCACCCCGTCAATTACCGCGGCAAAGGTCCCGTTCCTGTCGCCTAATCTGATCGCCCGTTCTTCAAAGACGCCGGTTTCCTTCTGCACAAACACGAAGCTGCGATTCCGATCATGCTGAACGGCTGCTTCGGGAATGACCAGAACGTCCGGGGCGGGTTCGGACGAGACGCGGATCGTCGCGAACATTTCCGGCTTTAGTCGACCGGTGGGATTCGCCAACGTAAGGCGCACCTGCATGGTCCGCGTAGCGGTGTCCAGAACGTCGCCGACATACGCAACGATTCCATGGAACACTTCGTCAGGATACGCAGCCACATGTACCTCGACCGGCTGATTCGGAATGGCGGTCGCGGCGGTTACATAGGAGATGTCTTTTTCCGATACATTGCCCACTACCCAGACAGTCGAGAGATCGGCAACCACAAACATTTTTCTGGCTGTTTCGACCACTTCGCCTTTGGTGAGATTCCTCGCGATCACCCGGCCGGCAAAGGGTGCCACAATGGGAACATGCGAGCGAATCGTTTGAGTCCGCTCCAGAGTTCTAATTTCCTTGTCGTCCATGCCTAACAACCGGAGTCCTTCGCGCGCCTCCTGAGCCTCGGCACGGATACTGATCATCTCTCCTTCGCGGCGCTGCGCCTCGGCCTGGCCGATGACTTTCTCTTTGAAAAGAAACTCCGCCCGCTGATAGGCCTGCTCCGCCACGTGCCGTCGCGCGCGGGCCTTCAGATAAGAAGATTGGGCTAGTCCGAGATCACTGCTATGGAGCACCGCCGACAGCTTATTGGGCGTGACCGCCTGTCCCAATTCGGCATACACCTCGGCCACACGCCCACGCACGAGGGTCGTAATATTCGCCAACGCATGTTCGTTCGGCCGTACGACGCCGGGGAAGGTACGGTAGGTACGAAATTCCGTTCGTCCGACCGGCTCCACCGTCACACCGGACCGGATGACTTCTTCTGGCGGGAGCCGAACAAGACGTGCCTCGTCCGACGAACGTTTCGGCCCGCTCTCCGCCGCCGGGGCCGGCGCACGGTCACAGCCCGTGGAGGATGCCAACAGAAGCATGCCGAAGACGACCCTGCACATCGCACTCAGACAGCTTTGCAGGCGTACATGGCGTTCGCATCGATTCGTACATCGGCCAGGAGAAATGACCATGCCTCTCATCCGTTCTTTTCGCAATTAGAGCGGACCGCCCACGGCGCGCTCAAACCGTGTGAGCGCCAGGGAGAGTTCGAAGCGCGCCAGGTTGTAATCGACGGTGATCTGGCGTTGGACCCGCTGGGCATCGAGGACATCCAGGAGGCTGGAGGCGCCCTGTCGGAAGCTCAATTGGGCGATGCGAAGCGCTTCTTGCGCTTGCTTTAAGAGCCCTTCCTCGTAGA
>DASVEA010000357.1:0-5111 GCA_036380815.1 Nitrospiraceae bacterium | reverse complement strand
ATCCGTTGGGCGCGTCAGCCGGGGAACAGCAATCTCGACTTCGCACTGTCGAAGAACGGGCCGGTGAAGTTCCCTCCGATCAGCGACCCCTCAGACCGTTTGGACGTGCAGTCCATCGGGCCGACAGAGGTCTACGATCAGGTGATTGAAGGTGGATCGGGGGGCCTGCAAGCCCTGGCCGGCGAGTTCGTATTCCATTGCCACATCCCGCAACATTATGTGACGGGCATGTGGGGCTTCTGGCGTGTGTATAACACGCTGCAAGCGCCTGGCTCCCAGACCGACGTGATGAAGCCATTGGTCGAGCTGCCAGATCGCGTCGGCAAGATCAAGACGGGCACTCCGTCGGACAAGCTTGTCGGCACCACGGTGGACTGGTACGGAGGCAAGAAGTACGAGATCACCAAGGACAAGACCGATTGGAAAGCCAACCCGGTCAAGGTCTCCATCAAGGATTGGGTGGAGATGATGCTTACGCCGCAAGGTAAGCCTGGCAACAAGAACACCGAGAAAGAGCAGACGTTGGCCTACGACTCGACCGTCAACGACTGGGCGTGGGATGGCAGCAAGGCGCTCAGCGAGCCGGAGACGACGTATGAGTGGGTCAACTACAAGTCGGCAACGCCGGGTAAGCGGCAGGAGATTCTCTTCGACCCGCAATCCGGCAAGATCGCCTGGCCATGGCTGCGACCGCACCTGGGCCGGCGCGTGCCCTTCTCTCCGAGCCACAGCGGTGCACCCTGGCTGGAGCCGATCCATCGCCGCGACGACGGCAGCAACTCCACCGAACCGCCGAAACCGGGTGAGCAAGGGCCATGGAGCTTGTGCCCGGAAGGGGCGCCGCAGAAGTTCTTCAATATTCACGCGATCGCGTTGCCGATCACGCTCAAGAAGGCGACGGCCAAGACGCCGGCGATTGTGGATCCGGGTGGATTGCTCTACGTGCTGCATGAAGAAGAGCAGGAAGTCCGGAAGAATCCCGCCAAACAGATGCCGCTGGTAATCCGCGGCAACGTGCAGGATTGCATCGACGTCGTGTACAAGAGCGAGTTGAAAGATGATGTGCGGCAAGGGTTCTCCAGCAAGACGAACCTGCATCCGCACATGTTCCAGTTCGACACGCAGGCGTCGGACGGCCCGATCATTGGCTTCTCGTATGAGATGTCGTTGCGGCCGTTCACGATCCTGAAGGACGAGCATCCCGGCAAGGGTATGCCCGTGCCGATGAATACGACGATGGAGGCCGATGCGGCCAAGGGCGCGACCAGCATCAAGGTGAAGGATGCCTCACGCTATCACGTCAAGACCGAGTTGGGCGTGGGCATGGACGAAGTGGGTGGATTCGAGTCGGCCCGGATCAGTAAGATCGAAGGCAGCATGATCACGTTCGAGCGGCCTCTGAAGTATAGCCATAAGAAGGGCGAGATCGTGTCGGTGGAGTGGATCCGCGAGCGATGGTATGTGGACGCCGACTTCGGCACCACTTTCTGGCACGACCATGTGTTTGGTCTGGACGGATGGGGTCATGGCTTCTACTCCACGTTCATCGCCGAACCACCGCGGTCCACCTATCATGATGCGGTGACAGGCAAAGAAATCCGCAGCGGGCCGGTGGCTGACATTCACACCCTCGAACCGGTGTCCGCGCATATCCGTGGCTCCTTCCGTGAAATCGTGACCCAGGTCATGGATTCCAATCCCCGGACGGCGGAATTGATTACTGCCGACAATCCGCAGGTCAAAGTCAACGCGATTTCCGTAGACGGCACTCCCTCTGCGGTCTATCCGGCCAAACTCAACATGTCGCCGATGAAGTTTTTGAACGGTGGCGAAGCGACGACTGGGGGAGGCTACAACATGCGTGTGGAGCCCTTGTCGGTACGGCTGGCGAACAATCCAGACCCGTCGCAGTTGTTCAGCAGCCGGATCCACGGCGATCCCGAGACCCCGATGTTGCGGGCGTACCTGGGTGACCCGATTGTGGTTCGGTTGATCGAAGGATCGGCCAACGAAGTGCATTCTTGGCACATCAGCGGACACTGGTTCCCGATGGAGCGCTACAGCAAAAACTCCATCCCCCGGAGTTCGCTGCATGTGGTGATCGGAGAGCGGTACGATGCGGCCATTCCGGCTGCAGGAGGACCGCAACAGATGGCGGGCGACTATCCATACTACAGCGGTCGTGCGTCGCATTTCGTGGAAGGCAGCTGGGGCCTCTTCCGGGTACTGGACAAGGCGGATGCGACACTGAGGCCGCTGCCGGGCCGGGAAGAGATTCCGCAGTCGGCCAAGTCCGTCTGCCCGGCCGACGCGCCGGTGAAGACCTTCAACGTTGCAGCTATCGACAAGGCGATTCGCTACAACAAGGGAACGCCTGGCGTGATGGAAGTGGATATGGAGCGGAAGATGGTGCTGGGCAACGAGACCGGCAAGATGTACGTGCTCGAAGGCGAGAAGGCCAAGGTCGCCGCGGGCAGCATTGAACCGAGCCCGTTGACTCTGCACGTGAATGTGGGCGACTGTATCAAGGTCAATCTCAGGAACGAGATGGCCAAGGACCGGGCTGGGTTCCACGTAGACCATGTGGCGTTCGATCCCAAGGAATCGATGGGGATCAACGCCGGGAACAACCCTGGCGACCAGACTGTGGCGCCGGGGCAGAGCCGGACCTACACGTTCTTCGCCCATCCGGAGTTCGGGGAGAACGCCGCCCTGATTCAGGATTGGGGAAATGTGATCGAGAATCCGCGGAACGGGCTCTTCGGAGCGATCATCATCGGCCCGAGAGGATCGCAATATCGCGATTCCATTACCGGCGAAGATCTGACCCAGAAGAGTTCCTGGCGAGCGGACGTGGTTGTGGATAGGAGCCTGTCGGGCAACGAGAATCGACAGAACTATCGGTCCTTCGCCCTCCTGTTCCAGGACGAAGATAACCAAATCGGCACCAGCTTCATGCCATACATCCAAAAGGTGGCCGGCGTGACGGCGGTGAACTACCGGTCCGAGCCGACCGATTACCGGATCGAAAAGGGCTGTGCGTACAGCGAAGTGTTCGTCTGTGTCAAGTCGGGCGATCAGCCGGCGACCCCGAGCATCGCGGCGCATGTGGGCGACCCGGTCGTGATTCACGTGCTGGGTGCCTTTAGCGAGCAGGTACAGCTATTCAGCGTGTCGGGCCATGAGTGGAAGCACGAGCCTTACATGAGCGGAGCGGACCTCGTGAGCACTATGGAGTTCGGCGGCACCGAGGTGATCAATGCCTGGCTACATGGTGGGGCCGGAGGTCCGAACGGGATCCCTGGCAGCTATCTGTGGCTGAACCAGAGACCGGGGCATCTTGACGCCGGTCACTGGGGGACGCTGACGGTACTCGACCGCGACAGCCGGGCGATCTTGCCTTTGGGCGGGCAGGCGCCAGCCACACAGCAAGCCGAGGAGCCGATCCCAGCACAGTCCATACCTGTGTCCATGAAGCCCGACTAGGCCTGATCGGATACAAGGAAGCAGTGCGGGGGAATCCGATAGAGTCACATCCGGATTCCCCCGTTCCTTTTTGCGGATAGGAGTGGAGCTCCTCTTGAAGGGGGGCTCAGCCGTGCGGTAGAACCACCACATGGGAAAGAGGGGGCACAGGGAAAAGTCTCAGTGGTGCTTGGGATGGCTGGTGGCATTCGCACTCGTCGTCATGGCCGATGACGCGACGGCGTTTGATTTTTCCGCCGAGCGGATCGTCAAGAGCGGGAAAAAGGTTGTAACGGCTCATGTCAATGCCAAGGACGATCGCTGGCGGTTCGAGTTTGCCCAACCGCAAGGGGGTGCCAGCATCATCATTGTGAGGATGGACCGCAACAGTTCCTGGCTTATTTTGTCGAGACGGCGCCAGTATCTCGAAATGCCGATTGCCGACGAGCATCGGTTGGCGGTGAGCGAGACGATGGAGGGGGAACTCTCGCGCGAATTCGTTGGTGATCAGACGCTCAACGGCTATCCCACCGAACTGTTCGAAGTCACCGTCGCAGAGAATGGGGGAACTCGGCAATACTATCAATGGGTGACCAAGGTTCAGCGGTTTCCGGTGAAGACGGTGAGCAAGCAGGGAAAGTGGTCGGAGGAGTTTCGCCATCTGATCTTCACCGAGCAATCTCTGTTCTTATTCGAACTCCCGCAACGATTGGATAGGGCGAACCAGCCGGCGGAGACGCAACATTAGCTGACGTAAGAGGACCCGATGCATACTCGGGTTCGAAGGGCGAGCCCGCTGGCCGAAGGCTCGTGGTAGCAGCGGATCGGCGATTGCAGCAGAAGTGTTCATGAATAGTGCGGGCTAGGGGAGGGCAGCGTGAAACGGTCGACCATAATGGGCCTGTGTCTTGGTGTGGTTGCTCACGTGTGCATGGGGTTCGGAGTCCTTGGGCCGGCACACGCGTATGACACAGTTGTTGTGACCAACGGGTCGGTGTTGCGGGGCACGGTGACGTTTCAAGGGACGGTGCCTGCGCCCAAAGAATTCGAGTTGCGACGATTCCCGGACCGGGTTTTTTGCGGCGCCATTTCCGATAGCGATGGGCATCGGTTTCTCAAAGAAGTGAATGTGGGACAGGGCGGCGGTCTCAAAGATGTGGTGGTCGTCGTGGAAGGGGTGCAGAGAGGGAAGCCGTTCACCTTTACGAATGCCCAGGTCGAAGCCAACGTGTGCCAGTTTCTTCCCTTCGTTACCGTCGTGAGCGATAAGCGACAACTGACTGTGACCAATCGGGATCCCGTGTCGCACGATATTCAGGGCTACGCCTACGACCAGGCCGGGGTGGATATCGTCCTCCATCGGCCTTCGCTGAAAGCTACCGGGACCACCGATATCGTGCATCTGGTCAAAGGGCGGAAAGTATTCACCATGCAGTGCGGCATGCATCCCTACATGCAGAACTGGGGCTCTGCGATCGACAATCCCTATTATGCCGTGACCGATCTCACGGGCTCGTTCGCTATCGGCGAGCTCCCGGCTGGGACGTATCACATCAAGGCCTGGCATCCGATCCTCGGCAGCCAAGAACGGGACATCACCGTGAAACCCCATGAGACAGTCTCGCTTGATCTGTCGTTTGAAGCCA
>DASVEA010000356.1:0-2265 GCA_036380815.1 Nitrospiraceae bacterium | reverse complement strand
ATCTTTCCACCCGATTGGCCAGTGTTGAGATTGTCTGCAGACGACGCGACATTCGACAGACCCAGGCACAGCAAGAAACCACACGACAGGACACCGACGACTTTGGGAATTGCTACCATAGGAGCCTCCTCGGTTAGATGTGAAAAAATTGCATACGTGTAAATGTACGCTCTCCGGAGTCTTGCAATCTGAGCAATTTTGACCACACCGCGGAAATTTCCTAGTTTATTGGTGACGAGTCCCGAGGTCAGGAACAAGACGAGAGGGGGAGCAGGAACTTAGTAGGCGACTTTGGGAGCGGAGGATTGTGCGCTTGAGGCAACCGGCGCCGCACTGAACCCTCGGTCCTGAGACGTGAGTTGGGCACGAAGTTGGGCGATTCGTTGCCGAATCTTATTGAAAAAGGGCCGCTCGTTGACCGAGGCACTAGGGGCTTGCTCAAGAACATTCTCCCATACTTGTAATGCATCGCGTTTTAGTCCCTGTTGCTCCAACGCGAGGCCTACGTGATATGCCGCATCGGAAGACGACGACGGGCAGGCTGCCGCACGCCTGAGGACCTGCTTCGCTTCCTCCACTCGACCCTGTGCCTGTAGCACCGTGCCCAACCCTAAGGATGCGCTCACCAAACAGGCGTCTTGTCGAATGGCCGCTCGATACAGTTCCGCCGCGCCTTGGGGGTCTCGCATGCGATAGCTGAGTTCGCCCATATTCTTTAAGAGCACGGGATCGCTCGGTGTGTGGGCGAAGGCACGCTCGTAGGTCACTCGTGCCCGGTCCGTCTGTCCCGTCGCCGCTAACGCGAGCCCGAGATTCCGCAACACGTCAGGCCGTTCCGGTTCGAGTTGCAGGGCCGATTCATAATGCTGAATAGCGAGATCCAGGAGGTTGCGATCCTGGTGCAGGACCGCCGCCATCAGATGAAGAAGATGCGCGGTCGTGAGAAATGCACGAGTCGGGAGTTCTTTCTCCAGGGGGGTGAGAGAACCTTCGCGCGTCTGCTTCGTCGGAAAGGGAATGCGGTTCTTCAGTAACCAGTCGCGCAGCCGAGACACGGGGATGGAATAACTGAGGCCGGCTCGCATCATGACCGTGCCCAGCCGCTCACCTCCAGCATTCTTGACCTGCTCCAAATAGGGCACGGTATGTACGACCAGCCCCGCGAGTTCACCGGTCTCGCTGTCCATCAGCGGCCCTCCGCTACTCCCGGCGTTCAGCATCCCCACTGTTTGCACGAAGGGAATCGGCAACCCATCCGTTCTGGACCGTCCCATGGCCACACCAGTAATCGTCATCGGAATGACCGATGCATGCAGCGTCAATCCCATGTGTAAGACATCGGATACACGCGGATATCCGACCGCGATCGTCGGCGTGCCTTCGTCCGGAATCTCCGCCGCCAACGGAAGAAACGGAACCGGGTGGTCCGTTTGGACGCGAAGCGCGGCGAGATCGAGGTCGGAGTCGATCGCGAGTACCTGTGCCGCAGAATCGATGACTTGATTGCGGATATAGACAAAGAGCCTGGTGGAATCTTCCACCACGTGCGCGTTGGTCAGGACCAGGCCCTGCTCCGAGATGAACACACCGCTGCCGAACGAGAGGGCGTCGGATTCATCGTTAATACCCACGATCAGAACGGTTGCAGCTTTGGCCTGGCGATAGAGCTCGCCCTGTGTAAAAGAAAACGCCATATCGGGAGTTGAGACCAGAAGCAGGAGTGAAATGAAGAAAAGCACGGGGGATCGGGAAGCAAAGGTTATGCGACGGAGCGCCTTACACTTAAGAGGAAGAGGGTCCGCGGTGAGCGCTGTCTGAAGCAAGAGCGCCATTAATGGTGCACACTATCAAAGCAAAATAAAAGTGTCCAGTGTTTTCACGTATTTGAGAAGGTCCATCTTTTATTGATCTAGGGGAAACGGCTGTCGTCGGAAGACGTCTCATGGAATCGATCGACACTTTCCGACAGAAGATCTCGCCAGCTTGTTGAAAGAGTTCGGCCCCGAAACCCAATTCCAGTCGCACAAGCGGGTAGCTGCGTGAGCTACCACCAGAACAATATTATATATCTTATATCTGAGCAATTCTGACCAGACCGCTCCCGGTCCTCTCGCCATAATAGTCAGCACCGGGAAGATTATAGATGACGGGGCCAGAGCGCTACGGTGAGGCAGCGTCATCTCCCAGGAGGGGGAAACCATGAATGTGGATCAACTCAAGGGGAAATGGATGCAGGTCAAAGGCGACCTCAAACAGCAGTGGGGA
>DASVEA010000355.1:0-4608 GCA_036380815.1 Nitrospiraceae bacterium | reverse complement strand
AGACACCGGCTGAGCACCGCTCTGAGCCCTCCGTGCGCCAGCACGTAGCGCTGCCGGTCCTCCTCGCGAACCAGGCGCGCCGCCCTGTGCTGTTCCTCTTCGTCTAACCACTGCGCGCATCGCTCCAGACAGCGTGGCGACCCGTCGAGCTCAATCCCCCAGAGGTGAACGGTATTCGGCTCGAGGTTAGTGTGGCCCTGCCGCTCAAAACCCGCAATATGCTCAATCGACTGGAATGAAATCAGCACATCGCCATCCTGGGGCCATATTTACAATCGACGCCCGGCTGCCCCAATCTTCAAATACTCCACAGCCTTGCCGTCCTCCAATTTAATAACCTGATTACCGAGTTGAAAGTACCGGTCGTCGTGAGTGATGACGACCACCAATTTACCTCGTTCACGCAGGTCAGGCAGTAACGTCTTGTAAAAGATTTCCTTATAGTGCGGATCTTGATCCGCCGCCCATTCATCGAACACATAGATAGGGCGATCCTCCAAGTAAGCTGTGACAAGCGCCAACCGTTTTCGCTGCCCCTGCGAAAGGTCGAGGGTCGAGAATGTGCGGTCATGCACAGTGACTTTCTGATCCATGTGCAGCAATCGCAGGTATTGGGGTGCGAGCCTCTCGGCCAGGGAATCCGACTGGCCCAGGAGTTTATTGAAGAGGTGAAAGTCTGAAAATACGACTGAGAAGTGTTCACGGTACCACTCCCGATTTGCATCGGTGATCACCGTGCCGGCCAGAGTCACGGTCCCCTCACTGGGCTGATACAACCCCGCAAGAACTTTTACGAAAGTCGATTTTCCGCTTCCATTCCCTCCTATGACAAACACCAGTTCGCCAGGATGCATCTCTAGACTGATTGGACCAAGCACGAAGGCCGTATCGACTCCTTTCTCCTCATCGTACGAAAATACGACATCTTTCCACTGCACAATAGGAGAGATCCCCGCCTCAAGTCCTGCCAATTCTGACACCTGGGCGTCCTCGTGGCCGACGTCCAGAGACACGCCTAATCGTTCAATATTCTCCAATGCCACTTGGCCACGTTCGAGAGTTGGTATCGTACTGATAATGCCCCAGATAGGACTCATCATATAGAGGACAGCCACAACATACCCAGTCAGGGCCTCGGGGGACATCGTCACCACCGATGGAAAGAGAAAGAATATTAAACCAATGAGGGAAAAAAACGAGACTTGAGTCCAGGCTTCCTCCAGAGATTGCCTCCGCGTGGCCTCTAAATTCGTTTGGCGATATGAATCCGCCGCAGCGCGCACTTCCTGATTCACAAATTCCTCCCGACGCTCCCGATGCATCAATAACTCTTTCAGCCCATCCGTGAGGGAACGAAAGTGCCGAAACAATTCCGACCTAGCCTCACGGGCTGCGTAAATGACGCTGAGCGCGCTGGTGTGCAGCCACTGATACCCCAGGGCGCCAACCGCGGTGACTCCAACCACTCCCAGAAACGTGCCCCACGAGAGCCAGGCAAGGTAGAACCCGCAACCCAGCACCATTGCCACATTCATGATCAACTGAGGGAAACATTGGATCGCCCAGGTGACCCAACTGACGTCATCCGTTAGTGTGATGAGAATATTTGCAGCTCCTCGCTGCTCGGAACGACGCAACGGGGCCCGCACGATCTTTGCACAGAGCGACAAGGAGAGGTCTAAGATCGTATCTTGTGAGAATCGGACGAGCAGGAGCTTAGACCACAGGGTCGACAGAATCTTCCCTGCAACGAGGAGGAGAAACCCCAGCATCACGAGAAAAGAATGGTCGGAGGGATGATGAAGCACATGATTTATGAGAGCCAAAACCCCGGCGCTCAAGAGACCTGACAAGACACCGACACAGATCATGAGCCAGGCCATAGTGCGTGAGCGTTGCAGAATGAATTTCACAAACGCCAGAATTTGGAGTCTCACGTTTCACAGGCTCTCTCTCTTGGGACATCCAGCTTCACCGCGGAACCAGAGGCCTTCGCAAGATATCGTTGAATGTGACCGGCGAGTTCCTCCACATTGGGTGACACGAAAAGACGCCCCGAGTTTTCAGCAGGAATATGGACGGTCTCGCTACCGCTTTCAGCCAGTAACGGCAATTCGTTTCTGGTATCGCGCGTCCCATCCGGAATCGGACGTTTTGATGCTATACAGTTAAGGAGCTGGCCAGGATACCGTTGCACCTCATAGTGAGCCACTGCATGAAACGTGGCCTTCGTGAGTCGCTCGACCTGCAACCCTATCCCCCATGCCTCCACCGTTCTTCTTCCTTCCTCTGTTGTTCCCCCCTGCAAGAAAGTCGTGAGCCGCTTAGCTTTGATTTGTAAGAACGGCACCCGGTCTTTCGGAGGTGTTTGGAGGAGTGTTTGAAAAATCTTCCATATCTTACGGACTCCGATGAGCGGCAACCAAATTCCCATCAACCACGTTCTCGGATGCTTCCGATACGAACTCGGATGCCAGGTCTCCATCACCAGCAAAGTCACCTCATCCCCCTGCGCCATCAGCTGCTGAGCCATTTCGTAAGCGATCAATCCGCCGGTACAAGAACCGGCGATGACATAGGGCCCTTGGGGACGGAATTTTTTGACTTCTTTGACAAAGTGCCTCGCCATATCCGGCACCGAGATAAACGGCACCTCTTTCCCGTCCAATCCTCGTGGCTGCAATCCATAAAATGGCTGATCCAGGCCCAACAGCCTCGCCAACCGGGCAAAAATCAAGACATTGCCTCCCACTCCCGGCACCATGAAAATCGGGATCGCTGTTCCGCTCGGCTGAATTGCCACCAGCGATTGCCATGGCGGCACCCACTGTTCGCGTGAAAGGACCGACGCTAACTCTGCAATGGTCGGCGCCTGAAAAAGCGTGGCGAGCGGAAGGTGTCGCCCGTACACCTGCTCCAGAAGATAAAAGAGTTGTGCTGCCTTGAGGCTATGTCCGCCAAGATCAAAGAAATTGTCATCAACATCAGGGTTGTGCACGCCCAGCACCTGCTGCCATATCGCCGCCAGCTGAACCTCCAGCCCATTACGTGGACCCACGTGTGCCTTCTTACTCGACGCACCAGATAAGGCAGAAGTCGGCAACGCCTTCACGTCGACTTTATTATTGGCTGTGAGGGGCATCGCATCGAGAAACATAAAGAAGGGAGGCGTCATATAATCGGGAAGCGTCGTCCGCACAAATGAGCGAAGTTCTGTCGGGCTTGGTACTTGCCCCTCCTGACACACCAAATAGGCCACCAGTTGTTTGTGACCTTGCTGATCTTCCCCTGCCGTCACCACCACCTGACGGACAGCGGGATGGCGGCTCAGCACCGCCTCGATCTCGCCCAATTCGATTCTGAACCCTCTTATCTTGACCTGATGATCCAACCGACCGAGATGCACAATGCGTCCATCGGGGCGATAGCGAACCAGATCTCCCGTTCGATACAATCTCGCGTGAGGCTCTCTCGAGAATGGATGGGGAACGAACCGTTCTTTCGTTAACTCAGGACGCCTACGATATCCTCGGGCTAAACCATGGCCCCCAATATATAGTTCCCCGGAGACTCCAACGGGAACCGGCTGCAGGAACTGATCCAAGATATACATTTCCGTATTGGCAATCGGACGCCCAATGGTAATCTCCTGATCCGCCCGTTCGATTCTCTCGATCGTGGACCAAATCGTGGTTTCAGTCGGACCATACATATTCCATAAGGCGGCACTACGATCCAGCAGTACCGCCGCAAGGTCCGGCGGAAGGGCTTCCCCTCCACAGAGCACCGTCAGCCTGTCGCTGCCCAGCCATCCCGCCTCAATTAGCATTCGCCATGTCGCAGGGGTCGCTTGCATGATTGTCGGCTGCACGGCCTCGCAGACGGACCGTAATTTCCATCCATCCATCGCAACAGTTCGACTGACGATCTCCACACGGGCTCCTACCAGCAACGGCACATACAACTCCAATCCGGCGATATCGAAGGACAGCGTCGTCACGGACACCATCACATCCTGAGCAGAACATCCAGGCACCTGCCGCATCGAGCACAAGAAATTCACCAGCGCCCGGTGAGGAATTTCTACTCCCTTGGGCTGCCCGGTCGAGCCCGAGGTGTAAAGGATGTACGCCAAGTCTTGAGATGTCGCGGTCGGAGGAAGATTATGGCCGGCTTCCTGTGCAATCCTCTTCTGCTCCCGATCAAGACGCAGTATTCGGCAGGCTCGAGAATCAAACCGATCGGAAAGACCTTCGGACGTGAGCACGATCGCGACGTCTGCATCCTCTACCTTAAACCGAAGCCGATCGCGGGGATATTCAGGATCGAGGGGGACATAGGCACCACCGGCTTTGAGAACGGCCAGAAGCGCAATGACCATCTCCAATGACCGTTCGAGACAAATGCCCACCGCCACGCCAGGCCGGACATCCAGCGTTCGGAGATAGCGTGCCAGCTGATTGGCCCTGGCATTGAGATCGCCATAGCGCAACGCCTCCCGTCCCATCGACAAGGCGACGGCATCAGGCGTCCTATCGACTTGTCCTTCAAACATCTGAGGAAGACATTCGAACTGCGGGTAGTCTTCTTGCGTTCGATTCCACTCAT
>DASVEA010000354.1:0-2185 GCA_036380815.1 Nitrospiraceae bacterium | reverse complement strand
CCTCGCGCTCGTGGCAGCCTACTTGGTGCTTCCCCTCGCCATGCCTCTGACGGCCGCCCTGTTGGTGCTCGTCGGCACGACCATTTGGAGCCACCTCACCGCTCATCAGCGGCTGATGCTCTTAGAACAGGACATGCTCCGCCTGCAGCAGGAAGCCGTCGCCGTGCGCGAAGCCCTGGTCCTGCGAGAGACCCGAGCAGAGACCTTGCAGGAAGATCTCGCCCTCGCGCGGGCCTCCATCACGCAATCGACAGGTCAACAGGAAGAACTCACCAGATCCGCAGACGTCCTTCGCTCCCAACTGGCCGACGCCCAGGCGCAGGAAGATGAAGCGCGCCGGAAATTAGAGGGGCTTGAACATCAGCTCCACGGACTGCGCGCGGCCACGAGCGAGCTCATCGCGATGGGCGACGTGGAGCTCGATCGCCTCCGGAACGAATGCCGGCAGCTAGGCATCATGACCCAGGACCCCAGCCTCTTGCGCCTCTATCGGGATCTCAAGAAAGGGGCCAAGTCGCCGCTGACGGTCCTTGTGCTCGGCGAACCGGGGACCGGGAAAGAACTATTCGCCCGGGCGGTCCACCGGCTCAGCCCACGGGCCGGTAAGACCTTCATCGCCGTCAATATGGCAGCCATCTCCCCTGAGCTCTTCGAAAGCGAACTCTTCGGCCACACGAAAGGCAGCTTCACCGGCGCTACGGCCGATCGAAAAGGCTATTTCGAATTGGCCGACCATGGGACCATCTTTTTAGACGAAATCGGCGATCTGCGCTTAGACCACCAGAGCAAGTTACTGCGGGTCTTACAGGAGAAGTCCTTCTATCGCGTCGGCGCGACGATCCCAACGACAGTGGATGTGCGTATCGTGGCCGCAACGAATCGCGACCTGCAGCGAGGGGTTTCCGAAGGCTGGTTCCGTGAAGATCTCTATTTCCGCCTGACAGGTCTGGTGTTCCGGATCCCGCCGTTGCGAGAACGCACCGGCGACGTGCCGATGCTCGCGGATATTTTTCTCAACGACATCGCCGGTCAGATGAGCAAGCCCGTGCCGAAGCTCTCGAACGAAGCACTTCGTGCGCTAATCGAACATGAATGGAAGGGCAACGTGCGGGAGTTCCGGCACTGCCTGGAACAGGCTATCGCACTCAACGACGGCCCCCTGCTCACCATAGAGTCAGTGCGCCTCGGTAACACATCCGCATCGCCCGCTGGTCGAGCCAAATTATCACAGATTCTTCCCGATCCGGCCAGCGATGCAGCGGTGCTGAATTGTTTGAGACAATCTGGCTTCGACATGCAGGCAGCAGCGAAAACGTTAGGATGGGACCGCAGCACCGTCACACAACGATTGAAGGGCCTCTGCTTCCAAGCGCTGGTGGAATCCAATGGTGACCAGGCTAAAGCCGCACTGGCCATAGCCGGCGATCCCAGCCATCTGAGAACCGTGGAGCTGAAACTCATGGACTACCACAACCACCTCATGTCCGTGATCGAGCCATTCGCCACAGCCAATGAAGCTCTTCTGGATTGCAAACGGCGATTCAAAAACCTCCCGGATCGGCACTTCGCCTCAGTTGAATCACTCGTTCGGCAATACTTTCACCACAAGCCGCTAGATCCATTTGGTCGGACAAAAAAGGCTCTGCCTCCTCGCTAGGGGGCATTCTGTTTCACCAGAAATCGGGGCTTATCTAAGGGAAGAGGGAAACGGATCAATACACCGTACAAGTTAGGCGGCTCTGCCAGAAGCGGTCTTCGTTCGCACCAGAAGATCGACATCGCAATCCAGGACATGCAGTAAGGACAAGAGTTGATCGATCGACTTGCCGTAGTTCGTCTGATCGAGCAGACGATAGAACTGCGTGGCGGAGGTTTGCAGTCTTCGGGTAATTTCACGCTTCGACAAGGCACTCGCCTTGACTCGTTTCTGCGCCTCGACTGTCAGCTTATAGAGCAGTGCGTCCCTCATGTAATGTGGGTCCTGATTGTATTCCAGCACTTGTTCTCCGTGGACCGTCCCTTCCTTACCGGATTTCAGCACATACGTGAACCCTTCACGACCCAACTCCTGATCAACATACAGCTTGGCAACCGGGTCATTCGCTGTCGGTCGAGGATCGACTTTTGAGTAGGGAAGCTGGAACATCTTCTTCGATACCTTCACCTGGAACACCCTTTTGCGATT
>DASVEA010000353.1:0-2658 GCA_036380815.1 Nitrospiraceae bacterium | reverse complement strand
GCCCGGCCAAGTGATTGGGCTTGTCGGGCGGTCCGGGTCCGGCAAGAGTACCATGGCCAAGTTGATTCAACGGCTCTATGTGCCGGAGCGCGGGCGTATTCTCGTGGACGGTGTGGACCTCGCGCAGGTGGATCCGGCTTGGCTCCGCCGGCAGGTCGGTGTCGTCTTACAAGAAAACTTTCTCTTCAATTGCTCCGTGCGCGACAACATTGCGCTGACCGATCCGGGGTTGGCGATGGAGCAGGTGATGCAAGCAGCCAAGCTGGCTGGGGCGCACGAATTCATTCTGGAATTGCCAGAAGGCTACGACACGATGGTGGGCGAGCACGGCTGCTCCCTGTCTGGTGGGCAACGCCAGCGGATCGCGATTGCCCGTGCCTTAGTCGCGAATCCACGCATTCTCATTTTTGACGAAGCGACCAGCGCCTTAGACTATGAATCCGAAGCCATCATTCAACACAACATGGCGCACATCAGCCGAGGACGCACGGTCATCATCATCGCCCATCGGCTGAGCACGGTACGGCCGGCGCATCAGATTTACGTGGTGGATAAGGGTGAGATTGTCGAGCAAGGCTCACACGAGGAGCTGCTGCGCGCGAAGGGGTTCTATGCCCGGCTGCAGTCACATCAGGATGGCGATACGGCGGTGAAGCGTGAGGGGTAAGGGGTGAATGTTGAATGGCCAAGTTTGAATGGTGAATGCTCGGCTGGGATAACGGGATAAGGGGTAGCGGGGTAGAAGAAGACTATGGCATATGGAATGATTTCACGACATTGGTCGGTTTGGCGGGCAGCCTGGCAGACCGAGCGAGGCCAGCCACTCGGCTCACTCCCGGGCGGGCGCTCGACGGAGTTTCTTCCAGCTGTGCTGGAAATTCAGCAGGCTCCGCCTTCGCCCATCGGCCGAGCCATCTTGTGGACTATTATGGCCGTGTTTGCGAGCGGCGTCCTGTGGGCGATGTTGGGATGGATCGATATTGTCGCTACGGCACAAGGCAAGATTATTCCCAGCGGCTATTCCAAGGTGATTCAGCCGTATGAGACGGGTGTGATCACCGCGATCCACGTACAGGACGGGCAGGTCGTCAAGCGGGGAGAGGTCCTGATTGAACTCGATCCCACCCAGAACCGAGCCGATCAGAATCGCGCGCTCAACGAATATGGCGCGTTGAAGGTTGACGCCGCTCGATTACGAGCGCTCATTGCCGGCCAATCGACGTTCGAAGACCTTGCCGATGGCGATCCGCAACATGTCCTGCTGCAACGCCATCTCCTGCGCGATCAACTTGCAGAACATCGAGCCAGAATCGGCACGGCGCAACATCTCATCGATCAGCGACAGGCCGCGCTCGATCAAACGAAAGAAAATATCCGACGACTTGAAGCGACGGTGCCCATGGGGGAAGAACTTGCGGAAACAATAAAGAAATTGCTTGATCAAAATGCGGCGACAAAACTGGAGTTCATTCAGGCGGAGCAACAACGGATCGACAAAACCCAAGAACTTGCCGGGCAACGCAAGAAGCTCCACCAAGATCAGTCCGCCTTGTCGGAGGCGGAGAGCAACTACCGTGCGCTCGTCTTGGAGTTTCAGCAGACGAAACAGGCGGAACTTTCCATGCTGGAAACCAAGGCCTCGTCTCTGGCTCAGGATGTCACGAAAGCCGGACAGAAGGCAGACCTCCAGAGGTTGACAACCCCTATTGACGGTGTCGTGCAGCAATTGGCGGTCCACACGGTGGGCGGTGTTGTCACCCCGGCACAGGAACTTCTGATCGTCGTTCCGCAGGACCATCCTGTCGAAGTGGCCGCCCAAGTTGAAAATAGAGATGTAGGGTTTGTAAAAAACGGGCAGGTCGTCGAGATCAAGGTTGAGACGTTTCCCTTCACCCTTTACGGCACGATTCCCGGCACAGTATTGAGTGTGTCCGACGACGCCGCGCCGATTGAAAAAGTGGGTCTGGTCTATCCTACCCGCGTCAGCATGGATCGGTCCACCATCCAAGTGGAGGGGAAGCAGGTCAATCTGTCACCGGGCATGGCGGTCACGGTTGAGATCAAGACCGGTCAGCGCCGCGTGATGGAGTATCTGCTGAGTCCGTTACTCAAATCTATCAAGGAAAGCCTTAGGGAGCGGTGAGCAAGTCATTGATTTTAAAACTATCTTGTGCGATTTATCATGCTGTTCTTGCTGCGGCATGCCTGGTATGTTCTTACTATGCTGAATGAGTCGTGTGAGGAGGAGAGTGCAATCTTGAATAACCAGTCGCGTCCGGTTCAGACATTTTCAGACATTTGAACGCTGCGCGTGAATTTGACCAGAGCTACCGGCAGTCTGAACATATTGCAGTAATCCTCGTCAGGTTTCCTGTTTCCAATACCCACCAGTCCGTTGAAATCTTCGAGTCACGAGGGTAGTGTGGTGGGGAATCCCTATGGCTAGATTGCCACGATAGTTAACATAATCGTTCTTATCAGACGTACGAGATTTTTCATTTATGTCCCTCGAACTGCTCGGTCGCATCCAACAGGAACTGTCGATCACCGGCAGCGCGATCTACGAAACCATCCTTGCGCTTGCCGAACGCGCCAACCGCGAGGTCCAGGTCCTCCGTTTGCACAACCAGGCGTCGAGCTTGCTGAGCCAGATCGAAC
>DASVEA010000352.1:0-7276 GCA_036380815.1 Nitrospiraceae bacterium | reverse complement strand
ACTCGGGGGGAGGATTTTCACCAGATGACCAGATCGATCAGCGATTGGCTCGTTACCCATCTCACCGCAAAGACCTAGCAGCCTGCCTCGCCTCCTCCTCTCTTGATCCCGATCAACTGCTGCTTGTTCCCGTTCGAATTTCCCCAGACACGAGTCCGCTTCCCGCTGTTCCCATACCTTCATGATTGATTCACGACTGACGGTGGGCACACCCTCAGGCAAAAATTGATATTTTCTGGCGTGACACGCACCTCCGCGACACAATGCGGAGGAGTCCCAGTCAACTGAGTACTGTAGGGCTTCCCAAGGATGATTCCCGTGACAGACATCATGACGCCCCGGTTCCAGATTGCCATCCTTGCGGCAATACTATTCCAGGGGCTGCAATTTGTAGCGATGCCCACGATCATCTCAGCTGCAGAACAAGAGATGCCACGCCGTCATAGCTTGATTCACCGGTCAGCTGTCGAATCCACTGCTCTGCCTGCCACGACTCATGGGACTATGCTCCAACCTCCCAGCACTGAACCAACTCGCATCACAAGCCCGATCGGACCACCCAAATCTTCAGTTTCTCTACCGACCATGCCATTGGCGCATCATCAAACATTGACCAAGCGTCCGGCTATTGCCTCGGCAACCGCTCCTGCGGCCTCATCCCAGACACTCCGCGCAGCATTGACATCGGGTGTCGCAGCCGGGCAGGTCACACAGACGACAGCCGATACCGCCAAGAGCACAACCTCCACGCCAAAGGCACCCATCACGAAATCGTCGGGCGCGCCGCTACCAGTAGTAACCTCGACTGGCTCTGGTGCAGTTGCGCCAACCACTTCCTCTCCGTTCGCGGGAGCGGCAGGCGTTCGCCATGCGGCCTCAGCAGGAAGTGGCTCAGCTCCCTCGTTTAGCCGTTCGCGATCGGCGATGAACTTGCTCCAAAACTCTGCGATCTCGAGCTTGTTGCAATCCCCAACCACAGGAAACGTGACACTTACATGGACGGCGAATAGGGAACCTGATCTGGCCGGCTACAAAGTCTACGTCGGCACGGCTTCCGGCACGTACAGTTTCCCTGGATCGGCCTTCTTGCCAGGAAACGTCACGAGCTACACTGTCTCCACTCTCCCGAAGGGCCAGACCTATTTCTTCGCCATTTCCGCCTACGACATTGCTGGAAACGAAAGCGCGCTGTCAGCGGAAGTCAGCAAGAGCCTCTACTAGCAGCTGCTGAAAAAGGAGCAAGGGAGCGGCCAGGTCCCCTTCTTGCTCGCAGAACGCGCACGATGAAACTGTGCTCGTTCGATGCGCGCAGTAAAGGGCAGCCTTGGCCACTCCCCTTAAGAGAAAGTATAAGGAATCGGACGGCCCTCCCTGTGGCCTCGCCGGACGACAGTTTGAGCCGCCGCTTTGACGAGAAAAAGTTGTAGGATTCATTGTGCTAGAGAATCCCGGCAGGCTGATCAAAACGGTCATCCAACGAGGCCGCAAGCGAGTCAGAACCGGAGGCGTACCCGCTGGGGTACGTTGAGGATTCTGACGAGGTGAGAACGAAGTTGGAGACCGTTTTCAGCATTCTATTGCGATTTGGCGCAGCGGAAGCCCGTATAGCTATTGCGAGTGTCTGGAGGCAGCTTGAAACGCCCGTAGGTCAGCAAATATTTCGGCAGGTCGGACCACGATCCACCGCGTAACACTTTGAATTTCCCCTGTTCGGGTCCTTGCGGATTGTGTTCCGACGAGATTTCGTAATAGTTCGTAGCGTACCAATCCTGCACCCACTCCCAGACATTCCCAGCCATTTGCAGAAGCCCGTAAGGACTCTTGCCATGTTCATAGGACTGCACGGGCATCAAGACCTGGCCATAGTTGAACCTCGCGCCCGACGCGAAATTCGCCAGATCCTTGTTGGGGTCCCAATTGCCCCAGGGATACAACCTTCCGTCCGTTCCTCTGGCCGACTTCTCCCATTCCGCTTCGGTGGGAAGCCGCTTCCCCTTCCATCGGCAATAGGCATCGGCATCCGACCAGTCCACACCGATCACCGGTCGATCGCTATGCTGAGTGAGATCGACGGCGTTCCATTGCCATGGAGCGGCTCGGTTTGTGGCCGAGAGGAATACGGCATATTGCGCCGTCGTCACTTCGTGAAGATCCATGAAGAAGGCGGTCAGCAAGACTTGATGCTTAGGACGCTCATCTTCCAGAGCCTGCATCCCGTCGAGACCCATTGCAAACAGCCCTTCCGGAATCGCAACCATGGGAGTTTCAGCGGTGGGGAGCTGCTCTAAAGCCTTCGATTTCCTGAGCCGGTCAAGTTGCGCTTCGCTGAAAGCAGCCGTAACGGTGAGAAACAGAAGGATGCTCAAAAAGGCCATCCAACGCGGCCGCAGGTGAGAGAAAACCGGAGGCGTAGCTTCTGGGCTACGTTGAGGATTTTGTCGAGCCGAGAACAAAGTTGGGGGCCTTTTTCAGCATCCTTCTCAGTGGATGAGTCCGCCGACCACCCAATGCCGATCATCCGGCACATCGATCAGGAGCCTGGTGAGATTCATGCGGGCCAGTTGGCTTGTCACTTCGTCTTCCGTAAACGCAGCAAGAAGCGAGTTGTAAAAATCCCTTTGCAGAATCTCGGGCTCCCCAACCGCGTATCGGTCCACGATCGCCCTAGCCTCTTCGGGTGATTCCGGCCGCAAGAGATCCATCACGAGCACCGGCGAACCAGGTTTCACAAGTTGTCGGAGCTTGTGCCAAAACTTGAGAGGATTGGGCACATGGTGCAGGAGGCTGTTGGAGATGGCAGCCTCAGCGATGTTGGCCCCTGCAATCTCTTCAAACCGTTCGCAGCGCAACGTGATGCGATCAGCCAGCCCGGCCTGCTTCACTACCTGCTCCCCTAACTGGATCATTGGCGCAGAGGCATCTACGCCAATCACGCGACAAGCGGGATAAAGCTTGACGAATCGAAGAGGAATATCGGCCGGTCCGCAGCCAAGGTCCAACACGCAACCTTCGATGAAATCCGGAAAGTACTCCCGGAACCGGTCCACGAACCCTTGGTTCTCTCCCGCGAAATTGGCGTGCGCATAGGCCCGAGCCTGCTCAGGGGCATCCATCAATTCCGGTTCGAGCACGCGATCCATGGCTTTCCCTTCATAGCCTGAGGCTGAGGTTACGGTTTAGTTCGATCAAGCTTGACTGCATCCTTGACCTTAGCCTGCCACTATCTTAGCTTCGTCGCCCGGTCTCACCACACCTTCACGCAGCACTTTCGCATAGAGCCGACTCCACCCTGGATTCTTTTTTTGGGAAATGCGCTTGCAGTCTCTGTCCCGGAACCACTGGGCATTCTGATCACAGGGAGTCGTATAACTCACGATCTCGACCTGGACCTCTGGCCCTAGCTGAAGCCGGTCTCCTGGTTTCAGCTTCTCCCACTCAAGCCCGGCAAGCGTCAAGTTCTCTCCCGAGGAACCTGCCTCAATCGAATGGCCCTCGTCCTGCAACCGCTCGATCAGGTCTTGCGAATACAGGCAGACAGCGCGATCGGGCCCCCCATGCACTTTCAGGTTCCGCTGCCGGTCTCCCTCGACACCGGTTTTGGCGATGAGGGCCTCCAATACTGGACGTTTGGGCACACCTCCGTCCGACACATTAATCTGGTACACGTGGGGATAGGGTGGTCGTCCATTCTCGGTCATCAACTCACTCCTTCGCAGGATTCCGCCACGAGCAATTCCAACGCCACCCAGCCCTCTTGTTCACGCCGTTGACACAACATGGCACCGACCTTGGAGAAGGCCTCGACAATCTCTTGCTCTTGTTCGAGCAGAATGCCGGACAGCAAGAGCCGCGCACCATGACTCACGTACTGCGCCAATTCATCGCACAGCAGCAACAGCGTCTGGCGATCGAGATTGGCAAGCACCAGATCCGGTCGCAGTTCGCCTTGCCGGTCAACCTCCTCCAGCGTTCCGCATCGGAATTCGAGATGGTCTTCAAACCCGTTCTCTGTGGCATAATCTCGCGCACAACCCACCGCAACAGGATCGCATTCCACTCCCAGGGCCGAGGTTGCCCCAAGCCGCAGCGCGACCATCGCCAGAATGCCACTCCCCGCCCCCACATCCAACACAGACTCGCCGCCGTGCACGAGATCTTCAAGCCACTCCAATAACATCCTTGTCGTCGCATGATGACCCGTGCCGAACGCCTGCTTCGGATCGAGCACGATCTCAATGTCCTGTGCCTGCGGAGCCACCGGCTCCCAACTCGGCCTGATCACAATCCGTCGACCGATCCGGATCGGCCTGACCGACTGAGCCCACTGCCGATTCCAATCCTGATCCGGCAATTCCTCGATACGAATGTCTCTCTCGGGCAAGGCACCCGGATCGACCCCCTGCAGAATACTATTGAGGCGGGCCTGTGCCTCCATGCTCCACTGTGGTTTCGGCCAATAGAAATGGACAACCCCGTTCTCCTCCCATCCGCCTTGGATCACGGGATCAGCCAGCATGCCGAGCAACTCTGCCGCATCAACGGTGGTCCGAATCTGGACATCGATCCATCCCTCTGAGTTCATAATGGGCTAGACGCCTGCGAAAAATTATTTAGGCACGCCGGAGTTTCATTTTTCAGCACGCTTAGAATAACAATCGTACGCCTCACAGGATGCTCAAAATGGCCGTCAGCGCGGCCGCAGCGAGCGAAGAGGCGAAAGCGTACGCTTCGGTACGCTGAGCTTCTGAGCGATGCGAGAACAAAGCTGGCGGACTTTTTCAGCATCCTGATAGAGTTGACGCACTCTCCCCCTTGAAGTAAGGTCGGCTCTATGGTCCAGAACCAGCCCGTAACGCCTGTCACAAAAGCCCATTCACTGACACGTCTGGTGGCGAAACTCGACCGCGTGATCGCCCAGGCCACCGCCTCTAGTTCCTCCTTCACCCGCTGGCGTCTAATCTTGTTCATCGTCGGAGCGATCTGCACGGTAGCCCTCTATAAACTTGGATGGTATCAAGCCGGCAATGTGGCACTCACCGTCTTCGTCGGCCTGTTCCTGATTGTGGCCGCCTATCATAACAGGCTCGAAAGTCGCGTGCACCGGCTTCGTCTCTGGAAGCAGATCAAGCTCGTGCACCTAGCACGTCTCCGGCTGGATTGGCATCACATTCCCACTCGTCCATCGAGCGCTCTCGAGCACCATCCGTATGCCAAAGACTTGGACCTGGTCGGCCCTCACTCGCTCCTCCATCTGCTCGACACCACCGTCTCCTCGCACGGACAGGCGCGGTTGGTGTCGTGGCTTCTTGAGCAGCCGCCGGGACAGGACCAGTGGCTCATGCGCCGGCGCCTCGTGGAGGAACTCATTCCGCGATCGCTGTTTCGCGATCGGCTGGGGCTCGAAGCTCAGCTCATTGGCGAACAGGAAATCAACGGCCGGCGACTGGAAGCCGTCTTGAATCATGCAGTCGGCTTCCCCCACCTCACGACCATCTTAGCGATTCAAACCCTCCTTGCCGCCACCACCATCGGGCTCGGGTTGAGTGCGCTGCTCAACTGGCTTCCGAATTATTGGATGTGGTCTTTCGCGGTCTATGCCTTGCTCTATTTCTGGACCGATCAGGGCGAAGAGTTATTGGAACATGCGGTGGGCGTGCACTTCGAACTGGAGAAACTGGGAGCCGTGCTTGGGTTTATCGAACGGCATGCCCGGCATAGCCACGCGGCGCTCGCCGGCCTCTGGGCGCCGCTGCTCGCACCAGGCGTGAATCCGCCCCAACTCGTCCGGCAAGCGGCCCGCACCCTGCATGCGATCAGCGTCAAAGCCCATCCGGTCATCCATCTGATCGCCAACACGTTCTGCCCCTGGGACCTGTGGTTCACCTATCGGCTCCAACGGATTCAGGCGCAGGTGGCCGCCCACCTGCCGACCTGGATGGATCGACTGGCCGAGATCGAGGCCGCCTCGGCACTCGCCACGTTCGCTTCGCTCCATCCTTCGTATCGCTGGCCGGACCCACTCACCACCGACCCCCAGCGTAACGGAGCGCAGGCCAGACTTTCGGCCAAAGACCTCGCCCATCCGCTGATTCCTGAAACGCACCGGGTCCCGAACGATCTTGCCCTCGAAACTCTGGGAACCGTGCTCTTGGTGACCGGGTCCAACATGTCGGGGAAAAGCACATTCCTGCGAACCCTGGGTATCAATCTGTGCCTCGCCCAAGCAGGCGCCCCGGTCTGCGCCAGTCTTTTCGAATGGACTTGGGTACGCCTCGCCACCTGTATCCGCGTGGATGACTCGCTCGAAGCGGGTCTGTCCTTTTTCTATGCCGAGGTGAAACGTTTAAAAAGCCTGCTCGACGAGACGACGGATCGATCCAGATCACCGGTGCTCTTCCTGATCGACGAAATCTTCAAGGGAACCAACAATCGTGAACGGTTGATCGGGAGCCAGTCCTTCATTACCGCACTCTCGCAAGGCAACGGCTTCGGCTTGGTGACGACTCACGATCTGGAATTGACTGATCTCGATAAGACGGTGCCCAGATTGCGGAACACCCACTTTCAGGAAACGGTGGCAGCCGGCGCGCTGCAATTCGACTACAAGCTCAGACCCGGTCCTTGCCCGACCACCAACGCCTTGCGCATCATGGAATTGGAAGGATTGCCGGTACCTCCCCCTCAGCCCTAACCGTTGCCACCTTTTTATTCCGATCCTGCTGTGCTATGACTCTGCGCACGAATCGGGCGCATACACCGTCTTGGGGAGCGCCATGTCCATCCAGCCTTGGATCACCTGCCTGCAAAGCGGAATACTGATCCGTCACCTCGAAGCTTGCTACCCCGAACAGGCATCGAAAGTAGATCTCCACCGGGTTATGGGGGCAGCCGAATCATTCCAAGAAATTCAGGATGCCCGTGCGTTCCTGACCGACACAAGCAATTGGGTCCCCGTTTCGGTCTTTCGTGAATTGATCAAGGCCTGTGAGCTGGCGTCCGGCGAGAAAGACTTCACCTATCAAGCCGCTCTGGCCTACTACGAAACCGTCAAGACGCAGACCCCGACACTGATTGAAACGATTGCGATCCTCCTCAACGACGTAGAATCGGTCTTTCGTTCTATCGGCAACTGGGCCTCAGCCTATACGAATTATCTCCAACTTCAGTCGTTCGCCTGTCCGGATGAAGCACAGACCTTGCACATTCTGTCCCGAAACTTGTCGCCGGTCGATCCTGGACTTGGAAATATGCGTCTGGTGCAAGGCAATCTCGAAGG
>DASVEA010000351.1:0-12742 GCA_036380815.1 Nitrospiraceae bacterium | reverse complement strand
GTAATACGCGGCATTCTTCTGCTCATCGTTTGTGTGCGTGATTCTCCTCTATCGCCTTCAATGACGACCGTTACTGCTGAATTCTTCGGCACAGACCCGATCCGATCAAGCAGCTCCCCAGGCCTTCCGCGAAAGAGGGTTTCCCTGCGCGTTGTGAGATCCATGGCGATGGCAATATGTCTGGTAGGGACTAACTGTGCCAAGGTTTTCAGCAGCCTGCTGAGGGTTCCGGGATCCACATAGAAGACGAGGGTTCTTCGATCTTTGCGAAGGCGAGAGAGATATTGCGCGAGACGATGACTGGTTGAGGGAAGGCGCCCCTCAAAGATGATTGCATCACCGGAAAAGCCAGAGATTGCTGCCGCTGTCGTCAGGGTAGAGGGACCAGGAATAGCCTTGACCGGGATTCCGGCCTGGTGGGCAGCAGCCACAAGCCGAGTGCCTGGGTCGAAGATGACTGGTGTGCCGTTGTCTGAAACAAGGGCGACATCCTGTCCCTGCGTAAGCCGATGCAGAAGAAGCTGTATTTTCTCGTCGTGATTGAGCGGACCGTAGCTTGTGATTGTTGCAGTGATACCATGATGAGTCAGGAGCGCCTGAGTCACGCGAGGGTCCTCTGACGCAACAACCGTAGCGTGGCGCAGTGTGGCAAGGGCCCGAAGCGTAATGTCATCGGGGTGACCAATCGGCATACTGACGACAAAGAGGGTGCCGGTGGAAGGAGACATGATTGTCCGGCCTCTCACTCCCTGATCGTTTGGTTGACTCCCATCTCGCGCCATCGATATAATTCCCCGCTTAATGTCAGTCTGTTTGTCCTGAAAAGTTGAGAGGATAGCCCTCTATGGCCGCCATGTTTTTCGTGGTCACGATGGCCCGGTATTTTGCGGCCACCGTTTCCTGTCTTGCCTACTTGCTCTGGCCTACGGAAGCCCTGTCGAAGGTCTCACTGGGAATAACGGCGGTCGGGTTTACCTCACATTCGATTGCATTGGGCGTCGGGATGATCGGGGCGACGGACGTCTCGTCGCCAGGGTTCCATGAAGCCCTGTCGTTTTCTTCATGGGTGTTGATTTTGGTCTTTCTCGTCGTGGAGTTTCGCCACCGTCTGCACGTGCTTGGCTCGTTCATCGTCCCCCTGGCACTGATCTCGCTAGTTTTTGCCGCGGCCTTGCCGGAAACAGCTCCGACGCTCACGCCGGTGTTTCGAACGTTGTGGGTCCATGTCACGCTGAGCATGCTCGGTACCGTGGGGTTTGCCATCGCCTTTGTGGCTGGTGTCATGTATCTGATTCAGGATGGACTTCTCAAGTCCAAACGTTTTAATGTCCTCTATTCAAAGTTGCCCGCCCTGGATTTTCTCGACCATTTGAATCAACAGTCGATCGTGACGGGGTTTCCGCTGCTCACGCTCGGCATCATTACTGGTGCGCTGTCCGCCGAGTTCTCTCGAGGGTCGTATCTGAACTGGAATCCCGAGCAAACATGGGCGTTGGTGACGTGGGTGTTCTACTTTATCGTGCTGATGGGACGACTGACGGTGGGCTGGAGGGCCAAACGAGCGGCATACCTGACGATTATCGGATTTGCCGGGGTTATTTTGACCCTCATCGGCGTGGTCCTCAAGAGTCACGGACCGGTGTCTTGAAATGCACATTGTCGTCGTCGGGTTGAGCCACAAGACCGCCCCGGTCGAAATCCGCGAGAAACTTGCAATCCCTGAGAGCCGGATGGGCGAAGCCTTGACCCGTCTCTGCTCGTATCAGGGGGTGCGGGAAGGGATATTACTCTCAACGTGCAATCGTGTTGAAGTCTATGCCGTCGTAGATGAGATTGAATCAGGGTATGGACGAATCCAGGATTTCCTGGCTGATGCCCACCTATCGCTGTCCTCGGAGCAGCTGACTCCCCATTTGTACTGGCACGAGGGAGATCGGGCTATCAGCCATTTATTTAGGGTGGCTTCCAGTCTCGACTCCATGATCGTCGGAGAGTCGCAGATTCTGGGTCAGATCAAAGAGGCCTTCGAGGTCGCGCTTACACACAAGGCGACCGGCATCATTCTGAACAAGGTCGTGAAGAAAGCGATTTCCGTCGCCAAGCGCGTGCGGACGGAAACGAAAATTGCCGAGATGGCGGTGTCGGTCAGCTATGCCGCGGTCGAATTAGCCAAAAAGATCTTCTCGGACTTAAGCGAGAAGACTGTGCTGTTGGTGGGGGCGGGGGAGATGGCCAAGTTGGCGGCGAGACATTTTATTGCCAACGGTGTCCGGCATGTGCGGGTGACGACCAGGAATCCGCAGCATGCGCTGGAATTGGCAAACCGGTTTGGTGGCACCGCGGTCGCCTTTGAGGAGTTTCGGGAGGACATGGCTTCCGCCGATATCGTCTTGGTGTCGACCGGTGCCGCGCATTATCTCGTGAGTGAGGATGACGTGCAGCACTCGGTCAAGCAAAGGATGAATCGTCCGATGTTCTTGATCGACATCTCGGTCCCACGGAATATCGATCCGGCGGTGCGGCATGTGGACAATGCCTTCCTCTTCGACATCGACGATTTGAAGATGCGGGTTGAACAGAATCGCGGGGAGCGCTTAAACGAAGCTGAGAAAGCCGAGCGGATGGTGGTGGATGAAGTCGGGATTGTGCGGCAATGGCTTCAGTCGCTCGAGGTCACTCCCACCATTGTGGCACTGAGAGCGAGGATCGATGATATCAAGCAGGCCGAGCTGGACAAGACCTTGGGGCGATTGGCGAATCTGTCCGCGCAGGAGCGTGAGCTGGTTGAGGCGATGGCGTCGTCGATCGTGAATAAGCTCATTCACAATACGATGGTGACGCTAAAGGCTGAGGTGAATTCTTCTGAAGGGGCTGCCTTTGTCGAGGCGGCGAGACGATTTTTCAGCCTCGGCGATCCTGCGGTCTCCAATGTCAATGGGAGTGCGACATCTGCGTCGGAGACCTGTCATTCGTCAGAAAAAGATATTCAGGGAATTGAAGAGGTGACTCCGAGAAGTGGTTCGAAGACGCCGGATCGTTAGCAGGATGCTGAAAAAGCCCGCGAGCGTTAGAAGACCGTTATTTGGTCTATCTGGTCTGTCTCGTTTAATTGGTTTGTTTGGTTGAACCAGACAAACTCGATAAACCAGATAGATCGGTAATCGGTTTGCCACGTTTATACCCCGTATCATGATGTGAGCCGGTGATAAAGGAGCCACGTTGAAAGTTGGCCATGAACGATCGACCGTCGTGCTTGGAACACGCGGTAGTAAGCTGGCGGTGCAGCAGAGCGAGTGGGTGCAGGGACAGTTGCACGCGCTGGTTCCGCATGTGACGGTGACGTTGCGGAAGATCCAAACATCGGGAGACAAGATTCTTGACGTTCCGCTGGCCCAAATTGGTGGGAAGGGACTGTTCGTGAAGGAGATCGAGGAAGCGCTGTTGAGCGGCGAGATCGATCTGGCGGTGCATAGTATGAAAGATGTGCCTACAGAGTTGCCTGAGGGATTGGCCATTCTCTGTGTGCCGCCACGCGAGGATCCTCGGGATGCCCTGATTAGTCGTGAGGGGCGGTCGTTCATGGACCTTCCTTGCGGCGCCCGGATCGGGACCAGCAGCCTTCGCCGCCAATCACAGCTCCTGCATGCCAGGCCCGATTTCACGATTGCCATGTTGCGTGGGAACTTGGACACCCGTCTCAAGAAATTACGGGAGGGACAGTTCGACGCCATCGTGCTTGCCGCAGCCGGGCTCCGGCGATTGTCCTGGGCATATGAGATTACGGAGTATCTTGCGCCGCAGATTAGTTTGCCTGCCATTGGCCAGGGGGCGCTGGGCATCGAGGGGCGGCGAGACGATCTCTTTATTCGTTCACTGTTGAGTGGCTTGGACCATGCGCCAAGTAAAACAGCCGTTCTCGCCGAACGTGCGTTGCTCCACCGGCTCCAAGGAGGCTGTCAGGTCCCGATTGCTGCGCATGCGACAGTGGTCGGGCTAGGAGTGAGACTGGAAGGATTGGTATCCAGCGTGGATGGGAAAGAGCTCATTCGCGATACCGTTGAAGGAACCATTGAGGATCCGGAGTCGATCGGTATTCAACTCGCGGAACGACTGCTCGCACGCGGTGGCGATAGAATCCTCCAAGCGATCTATGGGGCGACATGACGCAATCGAGAAGACCGGGGAAGGTCTATTTGGTCGGAGCAGGACCAGGCGATCCTGGACTTTTGACCTTGAAAGGGAAGGAATGCCTTGAGGCGGCCGATGTCATCCTGTACGACTATCTCGCCAATCCGGTCTTACTGCAGTATGCTCCGTTCACGGCACAGCGCATCTATGTCGGTCGACGGGGACGCGGGCAGTATCAAGACCAAGCCGATATCAATCGACTGCTCATTGAACGCGCCAAGGAAGGGAACGTGGTGATTCGGCTCAAAGGGGGTGACCCATTTGTCTTCGGACGCGGTGGAGAAGAGGCGGAAGCGGTGGCTGCTGCAGGGGTCGACTTCGAGATTGTGCCTGGTGTGACGGCAGCGGTCGCGGTTCCTGCCTATGCAGGCATTCCGGTGACCCACCGAACGTTGGCCTCCACGGTCACGTTTGTGGCAGGACAAGAAGATCCCACCAAGCCGGCGGCTCTGTTGGAATGGCCCAAACTGGCCAGTGCATCAGGGACGCTGGTGTTCATGATGGGCATGAAGAATCTGCCTTCGATCGTCAGACAGTTAGTGTTGGAAGGACGGTCGCCCGACACGCCGGTCGCGGCGATCCGGTGGGGGAGTAAAGCCGATCAACAGACCATCGTGGGGACATTGGTTGATATTGTCGCGAAAGCAGACGCCGCGCATCTCGAACCGCCAACGGTGATCGTCGTGGGTGAGGTTGTGCGATTGCGAGGACAGCTGAATTGGTTTGAAACCAAGCCGCTCTTTGGGAAACGGGTCGTGCTTACCCGCCCACAGGCGCAGGCGAGAGAATTTTCCCAGCTCCTGGCAGCCTATGGCGCAGAGCCGGTTGAAGTCCCGACGATTCAGATCGTGCCTCCGGCCGATTGGCAGGCGATCGACGACGCGGTGACTCGTCTCAATACCTATCAATGGCTCATTTTTACCAGTGTGAACGGGGTGAGGCCCTTCATGGATCGACTCCATGCGGCGGGGAAGGATGCTCGCGCGTTGGCGAACATTTGCCTGTGCGCAATTGGACCAAGAACGGCGCAGGAACTGGGAACCTACGGGCTGACACCGGATATTGTTCCAACTGAGTTTCAGGCAGAGGGTGTGATCACCGCATTGGCCCATGTGGGAATCCGTGGGAGCCACGTATTGATCCCACGCGCCGAAGTCGCTCGAGAAATCTTGCCGCAGCAGTTGCGTGAGTTAGGGGCAACCGTCGATGTGATTCCTGTCTATCGCACGATCGCCCCGGCGGTGGACATCGCGTCCTTGACGCAACAGCTTCACGATGGGCAGGTGGCGGTGGTGACATTCACGAGTTCCTCCACCGTCCGCAATTTCGTGGAACTCTTGGGAGGGCGGGACGCGGTGAGATCACTCGTCTCCAGGGTGGTCATTGCCTGCATCGGACCCATTACGGCACGCACTGCGGAAGAGTATGGGTTGACGGTCACGGTCATGCCGGTTGAGAATACTGTTCCGGCGCTGGCAGAAGCGATCGTGAGGCATTTCAAGGAAGGAGCTCGAGCCGCCATATCTACGCGCAGTTAGGCCAAAGTAGATGAGAGGGTGATGGACTGAGTTAGCCAAGGGAGGGCATTGTATGGTTCCAGTCAAGTCGTTCATGGTTCCGAAAGAGAAGTTTATTACGATTGAGCGGGATACGGATGCACAGACGGCGGCACGAATCATGCGGGATCGAGGCATCGGCAGCCTGTTTGTGACGAACGGGAAGGAGATCGTAGGTATCCTCACGGATACCGATATGGTTCGGCGCGTAGTCGCGGCTGGAGCTGACACTCATAAGACGACGGCCGAACAGATTATGTCGGCCCCGATCTTGACGATCGAGCAGAATAAGACAGTGTTGGATGCCAACGATCTGATGGCTCAAACGCATGTCCGCCATCTCGGCGTGACTCAGGATGGCAAACTGGTCGGCATGATTTCTGTGCGCGACCTCGTGGTGTTCTTGACGAATCTCCCGAGGAAGTGATTCGATGGCTTTCCCAATGCAGCGACTCAGGCGGATGCGGCAGCATGAGGCATTTCGTCGCATGGTGCGGGAGACGAGCCTAACCCCGTCCGACTTGATTTATCCGCTGTTCGTCGTCGAAGGGCGCAATCGGCGGGAGGAGATTGGTTCGATGCCGGGCCAGTTCCGTTTCTCGGTCGATCTCTTGGTGAAAGAGACAAATGAGATTGCGGCCTTGGGGATTCCCGCCATCATCATCTTTGGGATTCCCGACCGGAAAGATGCGCGGGGGAGTTCGGGGTTCGATCCGAATGGCATCGTGCAGCGGGCCGTCAAAGCTGTGAAGGACCAGGTCCCCGGACTGATGGTCGTGACCGACGTCTGCATCGACGAATACACCGATCACGGTCATTGCGGAATCGTCAAGGACGGTCGCATTCTCAACGATGAAACCTTGGAGTGTCTCCGTGCGATGGCCAGGACCCATGCCCAAGCCGGGGCCGACATGGTGGCGCCGTCCGATATGATGGATGGGCGGGTGGCGGCGATCAGGGCGGAACTGGACCTGGCTGGCTTTCCAGATCTGCCGATCATGGCCTATGCCGCCAAATTCGCGTCCTGCTTTTATGCACCGTTTCGGGACGCGGCGTTTTCAAGTCCTCAATTCGGCGATCGGCAGTCTTACCAGATGGATCCCGCCAACCGACGAGAAGCGCTTCGGGAGATCGCCCTCGATGTCGAAGAAGGAGCCGACATCGTCATGGTGAAACCGGCACTGCCCTATCTCGATATCATTGCTGCGGCCAGAGCGCAGATGTTGTTACCGGTGGCGGCCTATCAAGTGAGTGGGGAGTACAGCATGATCAAAGCGGCCGCCAACGCCGGCTGGCTCGACGAATCGCGTGCCATGATGGAATCGTTGCTCTCGATTAAGCGGGCCGGCGCAGATCTCATTCTAACCTACTTTGCCAAAGACGCAGCGCGTCTCCTCCGCTGACGACCATGCTGAAAGTGACGCGTGGGCTGTGCGGCGAGTGTCCACGTGCCTATCCGGTCGCCACGATCGGCAATTTTGACGGCCACCATCTGGGCCATCGAGCGCTGCTGCAGACGGTGGTCGATACGGCCCGGAAGGCTCAGGGGACGGCGCTTGTGCTGACCTTCGAACCGCATCCGGTAAGAATTCTTGCACCCCGCGTCGATCTTCGCTTTCTCACCAGTCCAGAGGAAAAGCTTGCGCACCTCGAAGCCGCGGGAATCGATGAAGTGGTCTTTCTGGACTTTACCCCCGCCTTCGCGGCGATGAGCCCGGATCAATTTGCCGAAGACATTCTGCATCGGTCTCTCACCCTGTCTGAACTGTTCGTGGGCAATCATTTTGCGTTTGGGAAGGGCCGGGCAGGGCGTATCGATGACCTCGTGCGGCTCGGCGGGCAGTACGGCTTCCGCGTGCATCCTGTGACTCCCGTGATGATCGATGGGGATGTGGTGAGTTCAAGCAGGATTCGCCAGCTCATTCAGGCAGGGAATATGGAGCGGGCTGCCACGTTGCTTGGACGCATTTATAGGATTCGAGGTACCGTAGTGCACGGGATGCAACAGGGGCAGGTGATGGGTTGGCCAACGGCCAATCTGCACATTCCGGCTGATCGCGTCGTGCCGCCCGATGGAGTCTATGCCTCGCGGACGGTCCACGGTACTCAGACCTATGACGCGATCGCCTACATTGGGACTAGGCCGACCTTTGGAGCGGGCGAGCGGCTGATCGAAGTCAATCTTTTGGATCGTACCAGCGATCTCTATGGCCAGGAGATCACCGTGCAGTTTGTAGCACGGGTACGCGGCGACCACACCTTTGCATCGGCCGATGAGCTGTCGAAGCAAATTGCCCGTGATGTGGAGCAGGCGCGCATCAGCTTGCGGCGTATTCCGCAGGGAGTCTAGTACCATGGCCGCTGAGACGACGATCATGGGGCCGTCATCCAGGTCCGCCGCACAACCGGCGTTGTTGACCCATCTAGTTCGATCGGTCCGTCAGCAACAGCTGTTCGTTCCTGGTCAGCACTTGCTCGTGGCGGTGTCGGGCGGGCCCGATTCGGTCGCGTTGTTGTCTCTCCTCCATCGCCTGGCCCGGTCCTGGCGGCTCACGCTGACGGCGGTGCATTGTAACTATGGGTTGCGTAGAGCAGAGTCCGACGGTGACGAATCGTTTATCAAAACCTTCTGCCGGGAACGACAACTGTCTCTTGTCATCCATCGACCCATACTGGGCAAGCGACGACACCGCTCATCGCTTCAAGCCGCGGCGCGCGACGCGCGCTATGACTTCATGAAGCAATTGGCGCAGGAGGTAGGGGCTGACCACATTGCGGTCGGTCATACCGCCAATGATCAGGCGGAGACGGTGATCATGTGGTTGTTGCGGGGGACGGGCATGGCCGGGTTAGCGGGAATGCCGTACGCTCGTGAAGATAGGATTATTCGTCCTCTTCTCGCAGCCACCCGCGAGGAGGTGCTGGCATACTTGGATCATGAAGGGCTGACCTATCGTCGTGATTCAAGCAATGAGAAGCCGCTCTACCATCGCAATCGGATCAGGAAGGAACTCCTTCCTGTCATCACGAGGTTGGCGCCGGATGCCGTCCGTGCGTTGCAGCGGCAGGCGGACTTGCTACGCGAAGACGAGCAATATTTGACGGGAATTACCAATGAGCTGGTGCGCGCACTCGTCAGCCATGATTCCAGAGGCGTGCAACGAGTCGATCGTCAAGCCTTCATTGAGTTGCCGGTCGCGCTTCAGCGGCGTCTCGTGCGGGCAGTCCTGCGAACCTACGACGACATGGGACGCGCCAGCAGCGTTCGCGTAGTGGAGTCAGTTCGGCGTGTCTTTCTTCAAGGAAGGAGCGGGGCCCGGCTGTCTTTGAGGCAGGCCCGCGTGATTCTGGATCAGGGGGCAGTGCGATTTAGCTCAGGGGCACGAGGAGATCATGGGCATGAGACTGATTCACGGCAAGGGAAGAAGGAGGCTCTGCCGCTTCCAATACCTTCAACGGTTTATTGGGCTGGAACGAATCAGCAAATTCAGGTACAACTCATGACTCGTCGTGCTGCCGAGGAGATGGGCAGGGCTCCTTCTCAAGGACTCGTATCGTTCGATGCTGACCGGGTTTCGGAGCCCTTGTTGGTTCGGGCTTGGCAAACCGGCGATCGATTCTCTCCCCATGGGATGAAGGGGAAGAGCAAGAAGCTGCAAGACTTCTTTACCGATAGGAAGGTTGCTCGACAGGAACGTGGGAAGGTTCCGCTCTTGGTAGCGCCAGAGGGAATTCTCTGGGTGGTGGGAATGCGGCAGGATGAGCGCTTCGTCGTTCGTGGTGGGACGACACGTTGTTTGGTTGTCTCGGTGAGTAGACGGGCGTCGGAGAAGGAGTAAGGGGGCATGGAACGGATCTTCGGTCGGCCGATCATAACGCAGGAAGAAATGCGTGCTCGGATTCGTGAGCTGGGCAAGCAGATCACGACCGATTACGCAGGGAAGGATTTCGTCTTGGTGGGAGTGTTGAAGGGAGCCTATGCCTTCTATGCCGATTTGGCTCGCGCAATCAGAATTCCCATGCGGGTGGACTTTCTTATGGTGAGGAGTGACGGATCTCGGGCAACAACATCCGGCAAGGTTAAAATGGTGACTGAGTTGACCGAGGACATCAAAGGTAAAGACGTCTTGCTGGTGGAAGACATTGTCGATTCCGGCCTGACGGCCCAACACTTGATCAAGACCTTGGCGAAAAAGAAGCCCCGGTCGATAAAAGTCTGCACCTTGCTGAGCAAGCCAGATCGTCGGACTATCAATGTTGCCATCGACTATGTGGGGTTTAAGATTCCAAATAAGTATGTGGTCGGGTATGGGCTCGACTATCAGCAGAAGTACCGGAATCTTCCCTATTTGGCTGTCTTGGATCTGGAGGGGGATCAAGAATAAGGCTTTGGCCACACGGTTGTCACTATGAATGAACCTGTGTTATTATCACTCACGTTAGTGGTTTTCTTGACCGTTTGAGCGTGCCTCTCACAAGGAGATCTGGATGAATTCCAGGACAAAGAATATACTTTTCTGGGTCGTCGTCGGCCTCTTCATGATTTTGCTGTTCAACCTGTTCAGCGTGCCGCACCATGAGCCCGAAGAAGATGTGATTTTTAGTGAGTTCATGACCAAACTCGACAAGGGAGAGGTCGAGCGGGTCATTATCAAATCCAGCCACATCAGCGCCGTCCTGAAAGATAAGACCCGTATTCGAACCTACTCAGTGGAATATCCTGAATTAGTGCAGGTCTTGCGGGAGCGGGGCGTGCAGATTGAGGCGAAGCCACCGGATGAAAGCCCTTGGTACATTACGTTCCTTGTGACCTGGGGGCCGTTTGTACTGTTCCTGGGGTTGTGGTTCTTCTTGATGCGGCAAATGCAGATGGGGGGCAATAAGGCTCTCTCATTCGGGAAGAGCCGCGCTCGTCTTCTGACGGAGGAGCGGAAGAAGGTGATGTTCTCCGACGTTGCAGGTGTCGATGAAGCTAAGGACGAAGTGCTCGAGATCATCGAATTTCTCAAGGATCCTCGTAAGTTCCAAAAGCTCGGCGGCCGCATTCCCAAGGGAGTCTTGATCGTCGGTCCTCCCGGTACAGGGAAGACGCTGCTGGCCAAGGCCATTGCCGGTGAGGCCAGTGTGCCGTTCTTCAGTATCAGCGGATCGGATTTCGTGGAAATGTTTGTCGGCGTTGGAGCGTCTCGCGTTCGCGATCTCTTCGAGCAGGGGAAAAAACACGCTCCCTGCATTATCTTTATCGACGAAATCGATGCCGTTGGCCGGCTTCGCGGAGCAGGGTTGGGCGGAGGTCATGATGAACGTGAACAGACGCTCAATCAATTGCTCGTCGAGATGGATGGATTTGATACGACAGAAGGTGTGATTTTGGTCGCTGCGACCAACCGGCCGGATGTCCTCGACCCTGCCTTGCTCAGACCTGGGCGTTTTGATCGGCAAGTCGTGGTCAATCGACCGGACTTGCGGGGCCGCGCCGAAATTCTCAAGGTACACACGAAGAAAGTTCCGATCGCGACGAACGTGGAGCTGGAAAAAATCGCGCGCGGCACGCCGGGATTTTCAGGGGCCGACCTGGAAAACTTGGTCAACGAAGCGGCACTCTGGGCCGCGCGACTCAACAAGAAAGAAGTGGAAGTCGTCGACTTCGAGATGGCCAAAGACAAAGTCCTGATGGGGGCGGAACGGAAGAGTCTGATCTTGAGCGACGAGGAGAAACGGACGACGGCCTATCATGAAGCCGGGCACGCGCTGATTGCCAAGCTGATTCCTGGAACGGATCCCGTCCACAAAGTAACTATTATTCCTCGGGGCCGTGCCTTGGGCGTAACAATGCAGCTCCCCATCGATGACCGGCACGGCTATTCGAAGGGGTACTTGTACAACCAGCTTGCCATCCTCATGGGAGGTCGTGTGGCGGAAGAGCTGGTCTTGAAGGAGATGACGACCGGAGCGGGAAACGATCTCGAACGGGCGACGGATCTCGCGAGGAAGATGGTCTGTGAATGGGGCATGAGCGAAAAGATGGGCCCCCTGACGTTCGGCAAACAAAACGAACAGGTTTTTCTTGGGCGAGAGCTCGGGAGTCAGCGCGACTTCAGCGAATCAATAGCCATGGAGATCGACCAGGAAGTCAAAAGGCTTGTGACGGAAAACTATGAGCGGGCAAAGCGGCTGCTCACGGAAAACATGATCAGTCTAAAGCGTTTAGCGGAAGCACTTTTGGAGAAAGAAGTGCTCGACGGGTCCGATATCGATAACATTCTCATGCAGTCCACATCCCAAGCGGTTCCTGCCTAAATTCTGCATCGCTGATCCCGGGACGCCATTTCAGGGCATTGGAGTCCCGGGCAGTACATCTGAAAGACGATAGGCGAGAAGGGAGTCCTTCTTGCGAAGAGTGTGCTGTAACCTGTACCCTAGTACGGCCACGACAAGCCAGGTTGATCTGGTTTGTTGTTTTTATCTTGGTTCATCTGGTTTATCCGGTTTGTCTGGTTCAACCAGACAAACCAAATGAAACAGTTAAGCGGAGGCACCGTCGTTTGATGTTAGAGCCGATGACATTGACACGACAGGCGAAAGCTCGACTGATCGAATTCCCCGACCGGCCTTTAATTATGGGCATAGTGAATGTGACGCCGGATTCGTTCTTCGACGGCGGCCGCTATTTGGATGCAGAAGCCGCCGTGGCCCATGCCGTTCAGTTGGTAGAAGAAGGGGCGGATCTATTGGATGTCGGCGCAGAGTCGACGCGTCCCGGTGCCGATATCGTGAATGAGGTAGAAGAGCGTCGTCGTGCAATTCCCGTTGTGACCGCAGTTGCAAAAGTTGTTACCGTTCCAATCTCAATCGATACCTCAAAGGCTGCTGTTGCACGCGCGGCCCTAGACGCGGGGGCGGTTCTCGTGAACGATGTCACGGCTTTACGAGGCGACTCCGCCATGGTCGATGTGGTTGCCCGAACGGGAGCCGGAATTGTCCTGATGCATATGTTC
>DASVEA010000350.1:0-5983 GCA_036380815.1 Nitrospiraceae bacterium | reverse complement strand
ATTATTTCCCCCGGCGGCGGACATCAAGCCGCCGATTTAATCGCCATCATCGCTGGCGTCGTACCCCTCGTCTTGCCAGTTAGGTAGCCCGCTGCCCATTTCAGACGCCACATCAGTCCCATCCTGTTCCGAACCGGCAATCCTTGCAGTTGGAGGGAGGTCGATCGGCCAAACAGGCAGGCGTCTATATCACTTCAGTAGCCTAAGTTGTCACCTTGATTGGAAAGTCAATGACATACAAACGATCAACCATACGTGTGCTCTCGAGGCATCGGCGTTGCTTAACAGGGAGGAGGAGGGACGACGTTCATGCTGAGCGATTGAACCCGCGTTGAGCTGGTGACTCGATTGCGGACGATGAACAGAGTACTTGACTGCATCGTTCCCGATTCCCCCGCCGAGGCCATTGATGAAGCAACCGAGGTTGTGTTGAAGGCAGTTGGGCGACAGGAGATGACGCAAGCTGTCACGATGCTCGAAGAGGCAGTAAACACCAATCCGTTCTGGTTGAGAGGGTATCTGTTGCTCGCCACCATCTACCAGTACGTACAGAACGCCGAGCAGGCGATTGTAACAACAGAGAAAGGTCTTGCCGCATGCGCCAGCGGCCTCCGCCTGGTCAGTGCCCCAAAGTGGGTCGAAACGGTGGAGCGGATCAACGGGCCTGTCGTACACAGCCGCATTCGGAACCATGCGGAACGACTCAGACGATATGAACGTATGTTCCGGCATCGGTTGGCGATGCTTCAGATCCGCTGCGGCAATCTCGACGAAGCCATTGAACAGTGGTCCGCCATCGAAGAGGTGCCTTGCGCCTAGGGAAGGATGAACCAGCAACGAAACAGCCGATGTCCGAGGCAAATACAGGAGGCGCCACACATGAAAGATTCTACCAGTCCGTCGACCGAAGACCAGGCAAGAGCGATCAAATATTGCGACCGGTGCGCTCGCCGCTCTCCGGCACTCTTTTATGACGACCTCACGTTGCAGGAGCTCTGTCAGGAGTGCTGCGACCGGTTGAAACGCAAGCGCGGAATGGCTTCCCGCCCAGCGAAACCGAAGGTGTGAGAGGGCCATTTCGCCCGCCGTTGCGGATCTTCGACGGAACCTAGCCCACATGGAACCGAGCCTGCGACAGATTCTCCTCCGAAGACTCTGCTCGAACGATGAATCCTAGGCTGCGATCTTCGTCACGAATTATCCTTCCTCGGCCAATATGTCGATCGTCACGTCACGATAGGATGATGCCGATCGGCCGGGCGATTCTGCCCTGTTTTTCAGAGTGCTCGGTGTACAGTTTTCCGATCTGCGTGTTACCATATTCGCATTTACATCCTTCTATGTGACGCCGCGATGTTTAGACCTATTCCAGAAGCCACCCTCTTCCGAAGGATTCCCTATCGGCTGATCGCGTCCGTCCTCTTGATTCTGGCCTTGGTCGTGTCCGTCATTTTGCTCTTTAGCCTGGAACAGGAAAAACTCCTCCTGCAGGGTTTCACCCAGGGCAAGACGGTTCCCACGGAGCTGTTTCCGGCTCTATGGCAGTCCCGCAGTGACCTGATCGTCGTGACTCTCCTCGTATTCCTGGTGAGCGCGATCGGGATTGCGGCGGTCATCATCTTCCTCCACTACGACAGCACCAGGAGTACCCTCGAAGAAGTGAAGGGGCTGGCGCGGAACATCCTTCAGAGTATCCCGACCGGGATACTGACTCTGACCCGCAGCGGGGTCATCACCGCCGTCAATCCCACGGCCGAAGCGGTGCTGAAGCGACCGTCAGCGGAGTTATTGGGCCATTCGTATGAAACCGTCTTTTCCGAAGGTGAGACCATTCGGAGTGTGCTCGACGGTGCGCTGCGTTTCCGCCGCCATGTGAGCCAACAAGATTTGCCTTATGTGAGGCAGGACCGGGCCCCGCACACCATCCGAGTGAGCACGGCCGAGCTCACAGGGGACGATGCGGAACCGGCCGGCGTCATCCTGCAGGCTCAGGATGTCACCGACTGGCTTGCGCTCGAGCAACGAGTCCGCATCGCGGACAAGCTGGCCGCATTACACACATTGTCGGCGGGAGTGGCCCATGAGTTGCGGAACCCCCTGAGCGCCATGGACTTGAATCTTCACCTATTAGAAGAGGAACTCAGGGAGCACGCATCTCTGCCAGAGCAGGGAGCGCGTTATCTCCATGTCTTGAACGCGGAATGCCACCGCCTCTCGATCATTCTCGACAACTTCATGAAGTTCGCCCGCCCCGGGTCGGTTGGCCTCCACGAGGTGAACGTCTCCGCCCTGATCGAGCACATCATGGCGCTGATGCAATTTGAAGCGGAGGAGAGGAAGATCCGTCTCGAACAGACGGTGGAGAAACCATTGCCGTCCGTTCTGGGCGACGAGACGGCGATCAGTCAGGTTCTGGTGAACCTCGTCGTCAACGCGTTTCATGCTATGCCGAACGGCGGGCTCTGCCACGTCTCGGCCGAGGCACGTCACACCCACGACATACGCTGGCTCGTGGTGTCGGTGAAGGATACGGGCATCGGCATTAAGAAAGAGGAGCTCGCGCGGGTGTTTGAACCGTTCTATACGACGAAATCCAGCGGAACTGGGCTGGGTCTCGCCATCGCCTATCGCATCATGGAGGACCATGGTGGAACCATCGAGGTATCCAGCACGCCGGGGATCGGCACCACCGCGGTTCTAGCGTTTCCTGTCGCAGTCGAAGCGATGCAACCCGTGGCGGTGACCTCATGACACCACGTGCACACATTCTCGTCGTGGATGACGAGATCAATATCCGCAGGGCGTTGGTCACAATGCTCGAGAAGAAGGGGCACCAGGTGCGCGGAGTTGCCACGGCAGAGGAGGGGTTGGCCCAACTGGAAGCGGTCCCCGCCGAGTTGGTCATCACCGACCTTCGGATGCCGGGAATCGGGGGCATGGAGTTCCTGTGTCGGCTCAAGGACGCATGGCCGGATACGGAAGTCGTGGTCATGACCGCTTACGGATCCATCGATACGGCGGTCGAGGCCATGCGTTACGGGGCCTACGACTATCTCACGAAACCCATCGATCGCGCGCGGTTTCCCATCGTGGTCGACAAGGCGCTGGAGCGTCACGCGTTAACGACCGAAAACAAGCAGCTCCGAGACCGGCTCGAAACCAGGACGCGCTTCGATCAAATGATCGGCGAGAGCGAGCCCATGCAGCGCGTCTACAACCTAGTGGACATGGTGGCCGACAGTGCGGTCACGGTTTTGCTGACAGGAGAAAGCGGGACGGGCAAGGAAGTCGTGGCCCGAGCGATCCACCACAAAAGCACCAGGGCCAACGGACCGTTTGTAACGCTGAATTGTGGCGCGTTGCCGGAGAACCTCTTCGAGAGCGAATTGTTCGGATATGAGAAAGGCGCGTTTACCGGCGCAATGACGACAAAGGCCGGACGATTCGAGTTAGCCGACGGCGGCACGTTGTTGCTGGACGAGGTCGGTGAACTCTCGCTGAAGTCCCAAGTCGATTTTCTGCGTGTGCTTGAGACCAAAGAATTCAGACGCCTGGGAGGAACGAAGCTGATCACGGTCGATGCTCGCATTATCGCGGCCACCAATCGTAATCTCGAGGAAGCAGTCAAACAGGGCGACTTTCGGGAAGACCTCTATTACCGGCTCAACGTGGTGCCGATCCATCTCCCGCCGCTCCGCGAGCGGGGGGACGATATCCCACTCTTGGCCGAAAGCTTCCTCAGTGAGTTCACGACTCAACACCGCCGCGAACCGAAAGACATCTCTCGCGACGCGATGCGGCTGCTGCGACTCTACGCCTGGCCCGGCAATATTCGCCAACTGCGGAATCTGATGGAACGCCTCGTGATTACGGTGAGAGACTTGAGCATTCAGCCCGAGCATCTACCCGAAGAGATTCAGGCGAGTAAAGAAGATACGCGCACGATGGTCGTCGCCTTGGGTTCGTCGTTAAAGGACATCGAGCGGGAAACCATCCGGCGTACGTTGGCGGAAGTGACCAACCACCGAGAGAAGGCAGCCAAGCTTCTCGGCATCAGCCTGCGCGCGCTTCAATACAAGATCAAAGAGTACGGCATCCGCGAGTAGCGCTCCAGCTGTCCTGGCTCCTTCGCGCTCCGATCAGCCGCGTTCCACTCCCAATCCGCAACAGTTGCACGTTTCGGCGGGTCGGATGACCGAGAATTCGTCGCTTCCCTCGCAACACTGCAAGGATTGCAGGGCCACGTTGTCCGTAATGTGGACAACTCTGCAAGTCTTGCATGCGACGAGAAAATCGCGTTGTCTCCATTCCCGTCGCGAAGGTAACCAACTTACAAGTCCGCATTTTTATTCACGCCATCCTTGAACACCTAACCAAGCCCCTCCCCGGCATCTTCCCTGCACAGCATTCTCACAGGTGCTTTTTTCAGGTGCCATAGTCGAGGCGATGAAACCTCCACCGCGTGAGAACCCAGTCAGATAGTTGGAGATTGTTTGTTATGTCGCGGTCCCATTGAAACGCGTGAGCAGCATCATAAGGAGCCCGGACGTTCGGTCTATTCATCCCTTTGATCCCGAACCCACAGTGTACGAAGTGCTACGTGACATGAGGGAGCTCAACCGGTTGAAAGCTCCAGATGAATCGACAGGGTCAGCGTTGTCGGGAGAGCGGATATCACTTGACTGGCCCACCCGTTCGTCTATCCGAGAAATTGAATGAGCCCGCCCCATGCCGAATGAGTCATCGATCGATCGTCTGACTGAATTGCAGAAGCTTCTGGCAGTATGCCCCACTGATATCCTCGCACGATGTGACTTGGCATCGCTACTTGAGGAACTAGGGCAGCATGAGGAAGCCCTATTCAATTGGAAAGCTGTGGTGGCCTCTGACCCGAACAATCTCAAAGCGTGGGAGGGCATGACACGTTGCCGCAAACGAACCGGACGGCCCCCACAGTCACATATATAAGCAGAACATTCATGACGCACGCCGAAGGGGAGGAGAATTCATACGCACTACGCGATCCTGCCGGTACCCACAGAATGTTGATCTGGCATCCTCATATCGGCAGAACGAAGGAACAGACGATCACGATCCAGCCGAAGAGCCAAGCGCAGGCGGACATTAATATTCCCGCGCCCACCGGGCGCCTTATGCCAACGAGATGGTGGATAAACCCTATACCCGGTTCGGCATCACGGACGATGCCCAGAGCCACATCGTGCCGACCTTAATTCGTCAGGAGCGGTAACCCGATCAAACGCACATGGTGAATCTGTTTCTTCTGCTTTTCGCGGGTTACGTAGCCGGACTGGTTCTCCCTCTGTGTGTTCCCGCCAAGCCAAGAATACAAAACATTCTCGCGCATGGGTCTGCCGGGCTGGCCAGTGGAGCAGGCATCCTGCTCGGAGTCACCGGCCTTTTCGCGCAGGAACCCTGGACGGCTTCAGTGCAATTCACCATTCCTTTTCTGAGCTTCGCCGTCCGACTCGATTCCTTAGCGTCGTTCTTCGTGCTGACCATCTCGCTGGTTGGCCTGGCCGCTTCGATCTATGCATTCGGTTATGTAACCGAATTTTATGGGCGCGCGTCAATCGCAATGCTTGGGGCGCTTTTCAACGGGTTTCTTCTCTCGATGACACTGGTGGTCATTGCCGACAACGGGTTCTTCTTCCTGGTCGTATGGGAACTCATGTCGTTGCTGTCCTATTTCCTCGTAGTGACGGAGCACGAGAAGGCCGAGGTGCGTTATGCGGGTTTGTTCTACCTCATCATGACGCATGTCGGAACGGCGTTCATCATCCTGGCCTTTTTGATCTTTTTCCAAGCGGGTGGCTCGTTCTCGTTCGAGGCTTTCCGGCATCCGGAGCAGCCCTTGCCCGAAGGGATGAGAACCCTGGCTTTTCTGATGGCCCTGATCGGTTTTGGTACCAAAGCGGGCATTGTGCCGCTCCACGTGTGGTTGCCCTACGCGCACCCGGCG
>DASVEA010000349.1:0-3082 GCA_036380815.1 Nitrospiraceae bacterium | reverse complement strand
AATAGAGGGATGCATGGCCCATAAGCTGGAAACTGCCCATATCTCGTTCGGCCTCGTCACCATTCCCGTAGGAATTTATTCGGCGATCGATGAACAGGATATTCATTTTCATCAGTTGCATAGCGCCTGCGGCAGTCGCATCAAGCAACAACGGTTCTGCCCCGCGTGTAACCGCGACGTCGAGTATGATGAGCTCGTGAAGGGCTATGAAATCGCCAAGGATCAATATGCGCGCATCCCTCAGGCCGATTTGGACCAATTACAGGCGGCAGAATCCGATGCCATGCAGATCTTAGAGTTTGTGCCGTTGAGTGCGGTGGATCCCATCTATTTTGAAAACACGTACTACCTTGGACCAGAAAAACAAGGAGGGAACGCCTATCAGCTGCTCGTGCAGGCCATGAAGGAGATGGGGCGTGCCGCATTAGCGAAGTTTGTCTGGCGGGGAAAGGACAGCCTCTATTTGATTCGCTCCGTGGAGGGGCGCTTGCTGCTGCATCGGATGCATTACCAGGACGAAATTCGAGAGTGGGAGGCGCAGCCCAAGGCCGACCAGAAACCGGGTTCCGCCGAACTGAAGCTCGCCACCCAGTTGATCGAGTCGATTTCCAGCACGACCTTTGACGCGAAGGCGTACCACGACGAATATCGGGAGCGCGTCATGGAACTGATTGATAAAAAATCCAAAGGCAAGGCGTTGAAGTTCCAGCCCAAGGCCGCGCGCCAGGCCACGGACGTGGTCGATCTGATGCAGCGATTGAAGGAGAGCGTGGCCCAGACGGCGCAGAAAAAAGGGGCTCGCTCGCGGGCGTTGCCGGCACAGGTCCCGCGTGAGCCCGCAAAGAGGGCGCACGCCGGGAGACGATGAACGCCGACTATTCCGGGGCCGAACTCTGCCGGATCCTGCGGCTCAGTGAATCAGGATTGCGGTCCTGCCTCCGCGCGGCCCTCCTCCCGATGTCCCGAGCAGGTACGTCTCGCAGGTACTCTTTTCAAAACCTCGTCGTCTTGCGCACGGCCCAGGGCCTCACCGAAGCCGGGGTGTCGGTGCGGCAGATCCGAAAGGTCCTCGAATCACTCCAGCGACAGCTAGGCGAGGGTCAGGGAATGTCCAGCCTCAAGATTTATGCCTCGGGGAAGCGGGTGGTGGTGTGGGATGGTACATCCCACTGGCAACCGGATTCAGGGCAATTCCTCCTCAACTTCGACACCACGCACATCGTCCAACCGACCAAGCTACAGCCGCCCCTGCGAGGGCAGCCCTCACAGGTCGAGGCTGCCCTCGCATGGTTCGACCGGGGGATGACGCTCCAAGACGATTCTATGGAAGAGGCGCGCCGAGCGTATCAGGAAGCCATCCGCGTGCGACCGGCGTTTGTCGAGGCGCATGTCAATCTTGGCCGCTTGCATCATAACGCCGGTGAGCTGAAAGAAGCGGAGGCCTGTTATCGTCGGGCCCTACAGTCCGAGCCGGAATTCGCACTCGCCCATTTTAATCTGGCAGTGGTGCTCGAGGATCAACAGGATAAAAGTGGGGCGCTTGTCGCGTATGAGGAGGCACTCAAACGGGCGCCGGAGTTTCGTGAGGCGCATCGTAATGTGGCGCAGCTCTATGAACAACTCGGGCGCCGACGGGACGCGGTCCGACATTACGCGGCCGCCAAGCGGCTTGATGAGTGACGGTCGTTTGAAGGGTGTAGGAGAAGGAGGTAGGGAAATGAGCGAACCTCTGTGCACGCATCAATGGCAGGTCTCGAGAAGCCTGTCTGGGAGTAGAATGCGCGTATGTCAGTTGTGTGGCAAGGCCGAGAAAGACCCCGCCTGGAGCCTCGTCTTCACCGCGGAGAAGCCGGTGCTCCCTGGATGGTACTGGTACCGATTGCATAGCACCGAAGTCGATCCGGTGGTGGTCCTGGTGCACCCGCAACACGACACCGTCGGCCCTTTTGGTGATGGGAGGACGAGCAAGTTGAGTCTCGAGCCGGGTGAGTGGGCAGGGCCTTTAGAGAAGCCGGAGAAATAGGGCTATCCCCTGGACAACCAAGCTCACCGCGTTCAGGTTTGGGTCCGTTGAACGGTCCTAAAGCCGAGGTGCCCGGGGTGGGGTCGGGGGACAGGAGAGGGAAGATGATGACATATCACCTCTTGATTGCGCTTACCATGGGAGCGTTCGGAGGACTGCTCGCCTGGACTGGTCCCTGCGAGGCGCAAACGATCACGGTCCCAGATGGGATACAGAATCAATCCCCGCAGAATCCACAAGCAGGACAGTTACAGCGCTTTGTACCTACTCTGGGGGTTCCTGGTTCCGTCATAACCCCTGAGACAACCTCAAAGCTGACCAAGAGCCCCTCAATTTCAAGTCCGGGCACATCATTGGGCATAGTAGGTCGAAGGCTTCCAGGTATGGCAGGAGGGCCGCCCTTAAAGGCCCCGATGGGTGCTCAGGACCCTTCTGCCCGTTATATGCGTCCGCCCGTGATTGGCCCTTTGTTTTGCGACCCGTCAATTGATATTGTCTGTTAATTCTTGTCGCTCCATCGATTTGATTGGCAGACAGGCTGCTGAGATATTCAGTGTGGGCAGTAAGCGAAGCTGGAGCGAGTGAGAGCATAAACAAATCTTTTTTCTCTACGGTAAGAATTGTTGTGACAGCCATAGATGATCTGTGTATCGCCCGGAAAAAACGGTGACATTCTACTTTCAGAGTGGAGGGTTTATGTCGATGTGCGCGAGTATTGTCAAGGGCTACATAGTGAAGAGAGTGGAAAGACGAAGTTCTCCGATGTCGCACCTCTTCTAGATTTTCAACTGCGCACTGAGTCGGGCTTGTCTTTAGTGAGACAGTCACCAACCAGAGACAGCCAGGCGGAGATGGGACATGCGATCGAGGCGCCCTTTATGAAGCGCACAAGCAACTTGTCCTCTCGAGCGATCCTTTCCCAAAGACATGCCCGTTAAAGATCGACTGAGATCGCGGTTTGAATGGGGGCTGGGGGCTGATCGCAGATCTCCAACCACCGGATGTTGAAACGCGGATTGCTCTGCCGCTTCCGGTCTGCCAAAGGCTTCAAGTCGATAG
>DASVEA010000348.1:0-8758 GCA_036380815.1 Nitrospiraceae bacterium | reverse complement strand
TCTCGGATGAATTCAGTCAGGAGTTGTGGAAGATCACTCTGGACCCGGCCATCGTCGAATTCCACCCCGCTCAAGAACAATGGTTCTCCCTCCACCACCGCTTCTTCATCGAGCCGGGGAATCATGACGGTACGTCCCCATGGGGCAGGTAAATCTGGCACAAACACCCCGTGGTATCGGCGCGTGGGCGCACCCAATAGTGTCCCTGAGGCGTAGCCGCCGAGGCCATTCGTCACTAACCATTCTCTGGAGAGCCATGCATCCTGATCAGGGAGGACATGCCGTGGAACCGTTAGCGTCATGTCTCCACTATGAATCGTCGTCCTCATGATCCTCATTGAATCCATGCAGCCTCGGTTTCGTGTTGCGCGTTATGGTATAGAAGGTGGCTGATTCCGCTGGCAGCCTCCAGCCTTGTTCGGTCAGGGGTTCAATGATTCCCGGGCCACCATAGCAGGGAGCATCGCTGGACCACACGAACGACCATGACCCTCCAGGGCTAGGAGCAATTAAGGGTTCCGGCGCTGGTTGATAGAGAAGGTCGGGCCCTAGGTTGATCAGCAGCAGGCGGTCATCTCCTTTCTGCCCTGTATATCGTAGAACAAATGCCGTGGGTCCGATTACCGCTCCATCTATGGCGTCGCGCGCCTGCTTGGCGATGAGAGGATCCTCGCGCCGAAGGCGGAGCAAGTCCCGGTGTAAGGCATAGCATTCGGCATGCTGAGCCCGTTCCGACAAGTCGATCTTCGAGCGTGTAAAGACCCGCGGGTCGCATGGGTCTGCAATATTCGCCTGAGCTGCGCTCGATGCATAGCTTGGGAATTGGGCAAGAAATTCCTTTCGCCCCTCGTGCACCTTCTTGGCCAATTCCCCTGGAGGAAAATCAACAAAGTAGGAAAACGATGCGGAGGCGCAGAATTCCTGTCCCATAAACAGCATGGGCGTTTGCGGAGACAGCAGCAACAAGGAGGTCAAGGCTCGATACAGTCCCGGACTTGTTTTGGTATGAAGACGATCCGCCCACAACTGGTTGGCAATCTGATCATGATTCTGAATAAAGAACACAAAACCTTCCGCCGGCTGGTTTGTGACGACGGTTCCCCGCGGCTGGTGTTGCCACTGGTATCGTTGGCCTTGATAGAGAAAGGCTCTTTTCACGCAGGAGATAAGCTCTTGGGGCGTTCCGCGGTAGTCCGTATAGTAGCCTTCGCTCCGACCCGTCGCTGCCACCCGCATGGCATGATGAAAATCCTCGCTCCAAATCCCATCCAAACCCCATCCTCCCTCCTCAATCGGCTGAATGCAATGTACCCACTGCGCCTCGCATTCGGCAATCAAGATGATGGATCGTGCGCCTGCCGCGCGTCGGGCCGCTTGGGAGAGTGCTGCGATGATATGCACAGGACTGGAATCGTTAAACGCATGAACCGCGTCCAACCGGAGTCCATCCAAATGAAATTCGTTGATCCAATAACACGCGTTCTGAGTGAAAAAATGTCGGACTGCAGAGGAATCGGGTCCGTCGAAATTGAGCGCCTTGCCCCATTCATTGGGATATCGATCGGTGAAATAGTCATCGCTAAAGGACGCCAGATAGTTTCCATCGGGTCCTAAATGGTTGTAGACCACGTCAAGGATCACCGCGAGTCCTCGACGATGAGCTTCATCGACGAATCGTCTGAGTGCGTGGGGATCCCCATACACGTGAGCGGGTGCATACAGATCAACACCGTCATAGCCCCAGTTCCAGCGACCGGGAAACTCCGCAACCGGCATCAATTCGATCACGGTGATTCCCAGATCTTTGAGTTCGTCCAATTGAGCAATAGCCGCATCGAATGTTCCCTCGCGGGTAAATGTCCCGATATGCAGCTCATAGATCACTTGGCCATGCATGCGGATTCCCTTCCAATTCTCATCATGCCATTGATACGTGGAAGGATCGACGATCTGAGATGGTCCATGGGGACCGTTCGGTTGAAAGCGGGAACACGGATCGGGGCATTGCTGCGTTCCATCGAGTCTATACTGGTAGGTCATACCTTCCGATGCGGTAGTCACAATCCCGGACCAATACCCATTTGCCTCCGGTTCGAGCGTACTAATAAATTTCCCTTCGTTCAGCACCACCTCCACCAGCGCCGGTTTCGGTGCCCATAGGCGGAACTGAACTCCCTCCGGCGTCACTTGGGCTCCCAAGTCCAAGGGGCATGTGGATTTTGCATGACAATCACTCATTTTTTATCAACTAGGATGGGCGCAGTGGAACTGTCCATTAACATACCCTCTAGATTGCCTGTCTCAAGGACGTATCGCGCTACGGTAGATCCCCCTCCTTGGCGGGAGTGACAGTCTTACTGGCGCGAGCGGTGCGCCTCGCAGGTGCTAGCCGGTTGGCCACTGCCGGTGGCTACCACATCACGCTAGCTGACGCCGGCTACTCATGAATCAGCCGTGCAGATGCTACTCGATTTTGCACAACAGCCCCACAGGGAACGTACGCAACACCTCTTGCAATCGACAGATTCCCCCGTCAAATACCCGGCCATCGAATTCGTGGCGCCACCGTCCTTCAGGCAGATCGATCACGGTTTGATGCCACCCTTCCTTTAAGTTCAGGAATAGGCGTGGAGCAATGGCAATGACCTCTCCACCACGCATGAAGCTCACCACATGTGAGGACTTCTCCCCTCGCGCATACAGCGGGGAATATTGTCCCTGGGGGCCAAATGCATGGGGCCGTTCATGTCGAAGACGGAGGGCCTGCCGGATAATCAATAGTTTCGGCAGCCCTTCTTGGCGACGTTGCCAGATGTCCTCCAGCGACAATCCGGGCAATTCGTGCAGCAACCGGCGTCGCACGTCATAGTCTACGGGGCGCCGATTGTCGGGATCGACCACACTGAAATTCCACAGCTCGGTGCCCTGATACAAATCAGGGATACCCGGTGCCGTCAGTTTGATCAATGTCTGGGCGAGCGAGGTCTGCTGTCCATACGTTTCCAGGTCATCAACCAAATGACCAAGTTCCGTTAGAAAGTCATCGTCCTCATAAAGACTCCGAACAAAGGATCTGACGCTATCTTCATAGTCCGTATGTGGATCCGTCCACGACGTGTGGGTCTTTGCCTCGCGCACGGCCTTCTCGCAGTATGCTAAGGCTCGCTCCTGCTCAAAGGGCCAGGTGCCTACCAAAGTCTGGTACCAGAAGTATTCAAAGTTATGGTCAGGAGTCTGTATCCCCCAATAACGAATGTGGCGCTTGGACCATACCGATACCGTGTCCATCCATCGAGCAGGCATTTCCGAAAGGGTCATCAGTCGAGCCCGCACATCCTCGCTTCGCTTCGTATCGTGGGTCGATGTGGCGAGCATCGTTTTCGGCCAATGCCGCTGCATGTTCTCACACCAGGAATGGAATTGTTCCACGGTGACTCCGTAGCGTCCAGGATCGCCGCCCACTTCATTGAGCGCGATGAACCGATGATAGCAATAGAATGCCGTGTCTTCAGCGCCTTTGGCCATGACGGGGCCTGTGGCTTGTTGGAAGCGAGTCACGAAGTCGCTCTCCAGATCACCCGTGACCTTGAGGAGGAGAATATCGCCGATGAAACCTAGCAGGTCGGATCCCAAGTCCACCCGTCTCGTCTTGACGAGCTGAATCGCGTGCGTTACCACCCGCTCATCATCCTCGGTTACCTGTCCGATACGAGGGCGTACGTATGTTCGATACACCGGGAAATCCACCATCAATTCCCGCAGCGCGTCATGCACACCTTGCCGGGTGTAATCGCGATGGCGAGGATGGCGTTCACAGATATCTAACAACATGGAGGTAAGGTGATTGAGATCGCTTCCCAACATTTGCCGCAGTATGTGAAGTTTCTTCTCGCGCAAGATATCGGAAAAGTTTCTCGTCTCGCCTGTGAAGTCACCATAAAATCGGGTCAGCGGCTCTTCACTGTCCCCATCGATGAACAGGCCCATGATCTGGTTCAAGAAATCATAGCCGGTCGTGCCGGAAACGGGCCATGACGCTCGCAATTGTTCCTCGGGCATGAGGATTTTTTCGACCACAATCCATCCGCTGGGCACACGGTCGCGCAGGCGAATCAGGTACTGCTCGGGATCTAACAACCCGTCGGGATGATCAACCCGAACGCCGGCGACCGGTCCGTCCGATCTCAGCCACCTGAACACCAGGTCATGGACATCGGCAAAGACCTGTTCATCTTCAATGCGCAAACCGATCAACGTGTTAATGTCGAAAAATCGACGATACCCCATGTCTTGCCTGGCCGTTCGCCAGAAGGCCAAACGGTAGTTCTGCCGTTCCAGGAGATCGTGCAACGCCTGGTGGTCCCGGTTGATGTCTTCGATAGTGCGGTCAACGGCAGCCGCTGCGACTGGGTCCTCCCGGAGAAACCGGGTGACCAGGAGACCCAGAATACCTTTGTCTCGATGACGGCGTCGCAAGCTTGCCCAGTCAGTAGCCCAGGACGAGGGCAGCTGCTCCAGCGTATCCGCAAAGAACGCCAGGCCCTCGGAAGCCGCGGCAGACCCAGCGCGGGTCAGGATTAACTGAAGGGATCGCGGGGCGATGGGAAACACATGATCCTGGTAATGGACGGTGAAAGCCCCGCCGTGGCGCTCGATATGGATCTCGCCTGCATCTAGGATTCGGCCGTAGTGGTCTCCCAGTACCGGTAGTATGACCTGATGGTGCAGTTGACTTTCCGGGGGCATCCACTCTACGTCGAAATAAGGCGCGAATTTGCTCGACCGCCCGTTTTCCAACACATCCCACCACCAGTGATTGTCCTTCCCGCCGATGGCCATGTGGTTCGGCACGATGTCGAGAAGGAGTCCGAGGTTGTGCTTGCGGAGTGCCCCGGATAAGCGCTCGAATGCCGCCTCTCCCCCCAGTTCTCTATTGACGTGGCTATGATCCAACACATCATAACCGTGTGTGCTTCCTTTCACAGCTTGCAGCACGGGCGAACTGTACAGATGACTGATTCCAAGTTGAGCCAAGTATTCCGCAATGGCGGTCGCGTCGTCGAGGGTAAAACTGCCGCACATTTGAAGCCGGTATGTAGCGATTTCAGCACGCACGGGAAATCTCCTGCGGCATCTGCGTTCCGCTTCGTCGGTAAAGAATCACGGGTGGAATCGAAGACAGGGTTCACGCGTCGCCATTGATCAGTACCACATCAACACGATCCGCCTTCGGAGCCCATACACGCTATCGAAGCGATCCATCGCTTTGTACAATGGCCCCGCATTGAGGATTAGTGTTCTCGAACAACTGTTCCATGTAATCGTCCTCTGATCTCGTAACAATCAAGTGAACCGGACGAAAACAGACGAGACCTCCTAGCGTCCCTGCGCTTCCGACGTCTTTAGTTCGGCAAATTACCTAGCCGAGGAAGTTTCGACCGTAGGATCACCATAGAGCGGCCTTTGACCTCATACCGTTCCCCGGCTTTTCGCTCTATGGTTTTCGCTTCGGGATCAGCCGTATCACTCAATCGCTCCCATTCCTGTCCTTCGCTGCGGGACGGGAGCGCAAACGCTATCGGCTCATAGTGGGCATTCACAAAAAGCACGATAGAGTCCCCGATGATCGGCTCGCCCCGTTCATTGACATCCCCTATCAGATCCCCCGGAAACCGCACCCCCAAGCACTGCGTGTTCCCTGCACTCCAGGCTTCGTCGGACATTTCCTCGCCCGACGGTTGAAACCAGGAAATGTCCGGTACGTTGGTGCCGTCGATCTGTCGCCCCTGAAAAAATTTCCGCCGCTGAAATACCGGATGAGTTTGCCGGATATGGATCACCGAGCGGACAAAGCGAAGAAAGGCTTGTTGCTCGTCGGTGATATTCCAAGCCAACCAGGTGATTCCATTGTCCTGACAGTACGCATTGTTATTGCCTTGCTGCGTATGGCCGATTTCGTCGCCGGCCAAAATCATCGGCACACCGGCAGAGAGGAGCAGGGAGGCCATGAAGTTTCGTTTCTGTTGCGCGCGCAGCGCATTGATCGCAGGATCTTCGGTCGGTCCCTCAGCGCCGCAATTCCAGCTGTTGTTGTCGTTGGCGCCATCCTGATTCTTTTCACCATTCGCGTCGTTGTGCTTGTCGTTGTAGCTTACGAGATCATGGAGAGGAAATCCGTCGTGACTGGTGATGAAATTAATACTGGCGTACGGCTTCCGTCCGTCGCCCTTGTATAAGTCACTACTACCGCTTAGACGAGTGGCGAACTCGGAGAGTAGTCCTTTATCGCCTTTCCAAAACCGGCGGACATTATCCCGATAGATGCCGTTCCACTCACTCCATAACACGGGAAAATTTCCAACCTGATAGCCCCCTTCTCCCACATCCCACGGTTCGGCGATCAATTTCACCTGCGATAGAATGGGATCTTGGTGGATAATGTCGAAAAATGCTCCAAGCCGGTCGACATCATACAGTTCGCGTGCCAAGGTACTGGCCAAATCAAAGCGGAACCCGTCGACATGCATTTCGATGACCCAGTATCGCAGGCTGTCCATGATGAGCTGGAGTACCCGGGGATGCCGTACGTTGAGGGAATTGCCGGTACCAGTATAGTCCATATGGTGGCGACGATCTGCCTCTGTAAGCTTGTAATAGGCGGTATTATCGATGCCCCTCATGGAGAGGGTCGGTCCCAGTTGGTTCCCCTCCGCGGTGTGGTTGTATACAACATCAAGGATGACTTCGATACCAGCCTGATGCAACCCCGCCACCATAATCTTGAACTGATGAACGGCGTCTTGCTGAGTATGCATGGCCGCGTACCGGCTGGCCGGAGCAAAAAAGCCCAAGGTGTTATAGCCCCAGTAGTTCGTGAGCCCCCGATCGAGCAGATGACGGTCGTTAAGGAAATAGTGCACGGGTTGCAGTTCGACCGCGGTGATCCCGAGAGCAGTCAGGTGTTTGATGACCGACTCAGAAGCAAGGCCCGCATAAGTGCCTCGGAGTCGCTCAGGCAGACCCGGGTGCAATTGTGTAAATCCTTTGACATGCAGCTCATACACGATGGTTTTGTGCCATGGTGTTCGCGGGGGTTGATCATTTCCCCAGGTAAATGCCGGATCAATCACCATCGCGAGCGGCGCGTATGCAGCGCTATCCCGGTCGTCGAACGAGAGATCGCTTTCCGGGTCGCCAAGCCGGTAGCCAAAGACCTCGTCACCCCATTTCACATCGCGTCCGATGCCCTTGGCATAGGGATCCAATAGCAGCTTGTTGGGGTTGAAACGATGTCCTTGCTGAGGCTCGTAGGGGCCATGCACCCGATAGCCGTATAACTGGCCTGGTAACGCTTCCGGTAGATAGGCATGCCATACCTGGTCCGTACATTCAGTGAAGCGGACACGCGCCGATTCCTTTTCAGCTTCCGGCGAATCGAATAAACAGAGCTCCACGTCTGTGGCATGCTCAGAAAAAAGAGCAAAATTGACACCTTTGCCGTCCCATGTGGCGCCAAGGGGATAGGGTTGTCCAGGCCATTGTTTGATCGAGTTCCCTGGTCCATTCATGGTCCGATTCCTTTCGGTCGTTGCCGGCTCATTATAAACCGAAACATCCCGCCCAAAACTTTTCGAGCGAGTCCCTTATACAGCACGAGCTCGCGTGTCGGTACAGACAGTTCAGTCCACGCGCAAGGTAGGTCGTGGTTCAGGTCCGACTAGGTCCGTTCTCTTTATTTACGCAAATCTGCAGCCAACCGCAACCAGAAAATCTGTGGTTCCTGCCTGAGGCCGACGGGGGGCTTTGACGGTAGTGTTATAAGGTGAGTCCATCAACCATCTGGTTTATAACCATGTCTGCGCCTCCTCTCGCACCCTGATTTGACACCCACTTCCCGTACCAGAATCCGATACCTTTTGTAGACAAGGCGCCTCCCACTCCTTTGGAGGCTCATCCGGCTGTGGACCACATTTTCGTATTTCGTCAGGAGAAGAGGACTGGCAGGCTCTTCACCTGAGGATGTGACAAGCACCCTGTGGTCTGCCAAATAATATGTTCCAATGTGAGCAATTGTGAGCAGGCAGCACGCTGTCTTTTCGGCATACTGCAGCGAACGGTTCAGATGACAGATCTTTGTGGGGAGCGGAGAGGCGGAGTAAATAACGCATCGCAACTTCCTCGACAGGTGGATGCCATGCGCCGCGACGACGATTGTCCCATTTTTTCACAGGATCATCAATGAGGAGAACCACAGAAACGACTAAGACGGGAGGAGGGCGCGAGATTCCTCACGGAGAGTGGGGAGCCTTTTTCCTACAGTTCAGCCAAGATCACCAAGAATGGTTGGTGGACGTCACGCCGCACGGCGAAGGCAGTAGCGCGTCGCAGGAAGCCCAGGGACTTCCATTTGAAGCCCTGGCCCTTCATCTCGATCACACAGACGAAGTGTTGTCGATTATTGTACGCCAGAACGACAGTACGCAGGAACATGAGTACCAAAGTATTCCCCGTCCGCGCCGGGTCATGATCGAGAGCACGGGAGCAGACGTGAGATTACACATCGATTCGACCGAGGGATCCTCAACGATCATTCGGTTCCGCCGCGTCGCGACACCGGATTACGACGCTGCAACATTAAGCGGAATACCGGAGAGAAGCCCATGACTAATGGGAGGGAGTGAGGAAAGAGCCGGTCCGCGATGGACCGCTCACCTTGGATGTCTGTCAGCACACCATCCGAATCGAACGGGCAGCGACC
>DASVEA010000347.1:0-3018 GCA_036380815.1 Nitrospiraceae bacterium | reverse complement strand
GATACCGAAGGGCGCGTTGAACGGTTTAAGAAGAAGTACGCGAAGAAAGGCAAGTAGCTCGAGAAGAGGCCATACGAGGGACCCTGCTTCGCTGAGGGGCAGGGTCTCTTTGTTTTTGTGCGGCCAGGGCTGAGAGCGAATCAGAAAAAAGCGGGGCCATGGAAGCAGTCTTACTGAAGAAATGGGAAGTGTTGGCGACTCGATATGATGAGTTGACGAATCAGCTCATGGACCCGTCTATGATGAGCCAACCCGCGCAGCTACACAAAGTCAATAAGGAGCGGACGGATATCGAACCGGCGGCCAAGCTTCTTGCAACCTACCGAGACAACGCAAGGCAGTTGGAGGAAGCGGTTCAAATTCTTGCAGATCCCATGGCCGGGGCCGAGTTTCATAAGATGGCCATAGAGGAGAGCGCCACGCTCGAACGCCAGCAACGTGAGATCGAACAGCAGGCCCAAGAGCTACTTATTCCCAAAGATCCGCGAGACGAGAAGAGCCTGCTCCTCGAAATCCGAGCCGGGACCGGCGGCGATGAGGCGGCGCTTTTTGCCGGAGCATTGTTCCGAATGTACAGCAAATATGCCGAGATTAAAGGGTTCAAGGTCGATGTGGTCGAAGCCACAGAAACTGGGCCCGGGGGCTATAAGGGGGTCGTTGCGCTTATTGAAGGCAAGGGCGCCTATAGCCACTTCAAGTTCGAGGCCGGGGTCCACCGTGTACAGCGTGTTCCCGTTACTGAAGCCAGCGGTCGGATTCATACGTCGACCGTCACCGTCGCGGTCATGCCTGAGGTGGACGAGGTGGATGTGCACATCGATCCCATGGATCTCCGGATCGACACCTTCTGTTCATCCGGTGCCGGAGGCCAGAGCGTCAATACGACAAAATCGGCGGTGCGGATCACCCATATTCCGACCGGTGTGGTGGTGAGTTGCCAGGACGAACGGTCGCAGCTGAAGAATCGCAACAAGGCGATGCGGACCCTGCGAGCCAGAATCGTTGAGGCGGAGCGGGAGAAGCAGGAAGCGGAGACCGCGAAGAATCGCAAGGCTCAGGTGGGCACGGGCGAGCGAAGCGAGAAGATTCGTACGTACAACTTCCCGCAGAATCGGGTGACGGATCATCGCGTCGGGGTGACGTTGCATAAGTTGGAACAGGTGCTTGAAGGGGATCTCGACGAACTCGTCCAGGCGTTGAAGGCGCAGCGTCAGCAAGAAGTGGGAGCTGCTTAACATGGATGCGGTTGCCCCTATCCCGCAGTCAGCAGGCCAGGCGACGCTCGGTGAGGTGATCGCCGAGGCGCAATGCATGCTGGAACAGGCCGGCATTGAGAGCGCGGGACAAGAAGCGTTTTGGATAGTGGAGCACGGGCTCCGTCTACCCGCACATCATGTTGTCGCCGATCGAGACCGACTGCTGTCTCACACCGAGCTGCTGGCTGTGAGAAGGCTGGTCGAACGGCGGGTTGGTCGTGAGCCCTTGCAATATATACTGGGAACCCAGGAGTTTTGTGGATTGGAGTTTAACGTGAATCCGGCGGTGCTCATTCCGAGGCCGGAGACTGAGTTGCTGGTGGAGTATGTCGCGCAACGAATTCCCGCCGAGCGACAGGCTACCATCGTCGATGCCTGTACGGGATCCGGGTGCATTGCCGTGGCGATTGCGCGGCTGAGACCTCGTGCGCGGGTGATTGCAACCGATCTATCGAACCCCTCGCTCGCTGTCGCCAGGCAGAACGCCACGCGCCATGAAGTATGTGATCGAATCACATGGTTGGAAGGCGACTTGCTGGAGCCATTGGTGGAGCAGGAGTTGGAGGGGCGCATTGACGTCATCGTCTCGAACCCTCCCTATATTGCTGAGGCCGATTGGGCGATGCTTCAGCCGGAAGTGCGGCTGTTCGAACCGCGAGGTGCGCTGGTAGCAGGGCCTCAGGGGACGGAGTTGCACGAACGGCTATTACAAGAATCTGGTCGATACCTCTCTCCCAGAGGCGCACTGGTCATTGAAATTGGTGCTGGACAGGCTTGTGCGATCCGCCGGCTTGTCGACCGGATATCCGGGTACAGATTTCACCAGCTGGTCTACGACGCGGCGGGGCTTGAACGTGTCGTAATTGTGGAGCGTGTCGGAACGTAGGAACGGAGACGATGGATCGTATTGTGATCACTGGTGGGACACCGCTTCGAGGTGAGGTTCAGATCAGCGGGGCGAAGAATGCCACGTTGCCGATCTTAGCCTCCACCATTCTTGGCGGCGGCGAGTGCGTCATTACTAATGTGCCTCGAGTGGTGGACGTCCTTACCATGGGTAAGTTGTTGGGCATCTTGGGCGCGAAGGTTCATCATGAGGGGAATCGCGCGCTCATTAACGCCGAGGTGATCACTTCGACACAGGCTCCGTACGATCTTGTGAACACCATGCGGGCCTCCGTGCTTGTGTTGGGGCCGCTGCTGGCGCGATGGGGAGAAGCCACGGTGTCGATGCCAGGCGGCTGCGCGATTGGGTCACGGCCCGTCAATCTCCATCTGGCCGGACTGGCTAAAATGGGTGCGGAAGTTTCGATGGAACACGGGTATATTCGCGCCAAAGCGAAGCGGCTGACGGGTGCACAAATCTACTGCGACACGCCGACGGTCACCGGAACAGAAAATCTGATGATGGCTGCGTCGCTCGCCCAGGGGACCACGATCATTGAAAACGCCGCGAAGGAACCGGAGATCGTGGACCTCGCGAATTTTCTCGTGAAGCGAGGGGCTCGCATCGCGGGTGCCGGTTCGGATGTCATCACGATCGAAGGTGTCCGTGAGTTGCGTGGGAGCGATCACGACGTTATTCCAGACCGCATCGAAACAGGAACGTATCTGGTGGCCGGGGCCATTACGCGAGGAGCGGTGACGCTCAATCGATGCCGTCCGAATCACTTGGACGCATTGCTGATGAAGCTGCGGGAAGCCGGCGTCGAGATGCAGGTGGAGAAGGAACGGATTCATCTCAACGCGGCAGCGCGACTCA
>DASVEA010000346.1:0-4305 GCA_036380815.1 Nitrospiraceae bacterium | reverse complement strand
GGCGTTGGGCGCGTTCATCGCCGGGTTGGTCATTTCCGAATCGGAGTACAGCCATCAGGCCATGGCCGAAGTGCTGCCGTTCCGCGACAGTTTCAACAGTCTCTTCTTCGTGTCGATCGGCATCCTCATGGACTGGCGGGTTTTATTCGCGCATCCGCTGCCGGTGGCCGGCCTACTAGTGACGATTCTGTTGGTGAAGTTTGTCGCCGGGGGGGGAGCGGTCTTGTCGGCGGGGGTCCCCCCACGTTCGGCGATTATGGTGGGCATCGCCCTGGCCCAGGTCGGAGAGTTCAGTTTCTTGCTGGCGCAGCAAGGGCAGGAGAGCGGTTTCTTGCAAGGTGATCCATATCAGGTGTTTCTTGCGGTCTCGGTGCTCTCCATGATCGTGACCCCCTTTCTCATGCAGTGGTCGCCGCACCTGGCCCGCCGCGCGGAGGCGTGGCAGCGGCTTCGTCATTGGCTGCCTAGTCGTACCACCGCCCACGTCCTGCAGACCGAAGGGAAGCAGATTCGGATGAAGAACCATGTCATTATTGTGGGGTATGGGTTGAACGGGAGGAATCTTGCCCGGGTTCTCGGCGACACGGAGATTCCGTATCTCGCCTTGGATCTCGACGGCGATACCGTCAGCCGCGAAGCGAAACACGGGGTGCCCGTCTACTACGGCGATGCCACGAATCCGAATGTGCTGCGGCACATGAGGATCGAGGACTCGAAGGTGTTGGTGGTTGCCGTTTCGGATCCGTTTATCACGAGGCGGATAGTGCAGATCGCCAAGGGACTCAATCCCAAGCTCCATGTTGTCGTGCGGACTCGCTATCTGCGCGAATTGGAGGAACTGCACCAGCTCGGCGCGGATGATGTGGTGCCGGAGGAATTCGAAACCTCCATCGAGATCTTTGCCTTGGTGCTCCGCACCTACAAACTGCCGCAGGATTTTGTGACGCGAAAGGCTGAACAAATTCGCCAGGAGGGGTACGCCTTGCTTCGCCGCAGCGAATTACCGGAACTCGCACATCAGATTCGTGGCGGGACCTTGACCGATGTGGAAGTCGAAACCTGCCGCATCGACGACGATTCCCCTGCGCGGGAGAAGACGTTGGCGGATATTGCTCTCGGCCAACGCACGGGCGTGTCGGTGATCGCCTGGACGCGTGCTGGGGTGACACACGCGAATCCGTCGGAGAAGACTCGGTTGATGGCGGGCGATGTTGTGGTGTTACTCGGTTCGCATGCCCAGATTCGGCAGGCGATGGGGTATTTAGTGCAGATGGGTGCGAAATGAGCCGCTAGCGGGCTGCGGAAAAACTATTATGACACGGAGATAATTCAACGATCCGCACGTCTAGGACAACAGGAGAACACCGAGCAGGATGCTCAAAAAGGCCGTCCAGGAAGGCCGCAGCGAGCGAAGAGGTGAAGGCGTACGCTTCGGTACGTTGAGCTTCTGAGCGAAGCGAGAACGCCGCTGGCGGACTTTTTCAGCATCCTGCTAGCGTCCTGCCGTCGTCATGAGCTTGTAGGCCTCCTCCAGCGTTCCCACTTCAATGACTTTGATGTTCCATCTGGTTGCCAGATGGGAGAAATCCCAGTCAGCCGTGTCTAGTTGCCCGCGCGGCACCAGTATGGTCTTAAACTGTGCCTGGGCCGCCGCTTCGACTTTGATGAGCAGTGCACCCACCGGCTCGATCTGACCGTCCGGCATGATTTTTCCGGTCAGGACGACGTCTGACTTGACGTCGTCGCCTCGCCAGGCTGCCACGATGCCGACCGCGACGGCGCTGCTGGCGCTCATTCCCTCGGTCAACTTATTGTATGACCGGTTCTTGATCGTGATCACCCACTCTCGTCCGTCCTCTCCCACAGCTTTCGTGGCAGCCGCGACGGCTTGCTTGACGCCTTCTTTCCAATCCTCGCTGACGATTGAACCGCCGCCCAGGTTAATCTCATTGAATTGGACTATCGGTCCCTCTTGTCGAGGGTCTTTGTCGATTTGGAGCACGATGAAGTGGATGATTCCGGTCTGCCCGCCGGCAAGCACACCCAGTGCCGGCACCGTTGCAAAACGACGGCTGTCCGCTGACCAGAGCGGGAAGGCTTGCGTGAGAAGAATGATTGCCGAGAGAATGAGAACAAGGTGAGGTGTTTTCCGAGTCGTGCCGTTGTCCATCATGGTCCTAGGAGCCTGTCCGACATTGACCGTTCTACGCGGCGAACGATCCGCGACCATCTGCGTCGTTCTCGGTGAGGTGGCTGTTCATGAAAAGAGGAAGGAAGCACGTGAGAGGACCAGCCTAGACTGTAGCAGCAGTTTGATCGTGAATATAGCGAGTAGGTCATGGAACGTCAAGCCAGCCGGCACCGAACTAGCCTTCTCTAACTCAGAAGGGAGCAGCCAGATCAGTCTTCCCTGTGCGCATCGCAAGACCGCATCTTCGCATCCTCTTCTGCCACGATCCCTTGCTTCTCATAGCGGGGTGGCCTGCTCGGTCTCCCACTTCGCGCAACTTTCTCACCCGCCCACCGCACGCCGAGACGTGCCATTAGCCCGGGCGAGGGCCTTCCGATTTTCCCCACTTTGCCCCAAGGGGAGCAGTCAGACTGTCCTTCACTGCGCGCATCGAGGGAGCACATTCTGATCGTGCGGCCTCGGCGAGCAAGAAGGATGGTCTGACTGTTGCCCTCCCACCCTTTCCTTGACAAGAAAAAGAAGCGGAGACTATAGTTAAAATTCCATTGAAATCGCCGAATTCATGCGGACCTGACGGGAAAGAAGGCGTCATGACAATCACGCAGTTGGATCCAGCGGTGGCACTAGCAGACCTGCAGGTCTCCAAGCCTGACAAGGTGACGATCGTGCTGCTGAGCGGCGACATGGACCGAGCGATGGCGGCGTTCATCATCGCCACCGGGGCCGCTGCCATGGGGATGCAGGTCACCGTCTTTTTCACCTTCTGGGGCCTCAATGCCATTCGCCGGAAAGGCGCACCCAGCTCTGCCAAAGACTGGCTTCGTCAGATGTTCGGCCTGCTGAATAGAGGGGGCGCAGCCAGCCTTCCACTCTCGCGGTTCCATTTCTGGGGGCTGGGTACGAAGATGATGCAAAAGGTCATGAAGCAAAACCGGATGCCGGGTGTGCCGGAACTCATGGAGACGGCGCTGGATCTCGGTGTTCACTTTATTGCATGCACGACGACTATGGGGCTGATGGGGATCACGAAAGATACGCTCATCGAGGGTATCGATCAGTTCGCGGGAGTGACCACCTATCTCGCAGAGGCCAAACAGGGTAGCGTGAATCTGTTTATTTAAGGTCGAGGTTAAGGCCTAGGCTAAGCCTTGACCTTAACCTCAGCCTTCATGGAGTTGTTGATGCTGCATGCCGATGTGAAGCTCGATACGCTCGGGTACTTTTGCCCGATGCCAATTATCATGACCTTGAAGAAGATCAAGGAACTGACGTTGGGCCAGATCCTTGAAGTCGTTTCAGACGACGAAGGCATCAAGAAGGACATGCCGGCCTGGTGCGACACGACCGGCCATCAGATGGTCGGGCTCGAAGAAGAACAGACGAAGTCGGGAACGATCTATAAAGCGTTTGTGAAAAAGACGAAGTAAACGCACAGACAGGGACTCAGTAAAGAGAGTGAAGCCGGAGGGATGATGATCAGACCTCCGGCTTCGTTGTTTTGATTCTTGATGGGGCGTGACGTGGATCGAATCGTCGAATGTGTGCCGAACTTCAGTGAGGGACGAAACCAGACGACGGTGCGTGCGCTGGTGCACGCCGTGGAGTCCGTACCAGGGGTTTGCCTGTTGGACCAGACGATGGATCGGGATCACCATCGCTCCGTCTTGAGCTTTGCCGGCGAACCGGACGCCGTCGCTGAAGCGGCTTTTCGCGCCATTCGCGTAGCGACCGATCTCATCGATCTTCGGAAGCACAAGGGCGTCCATCCGCGGGTGGGGGCAACGGATGTCGTGCCCTTCGTGCCGTTGCGCGGCGCGACGATGCAGGATTGTATCCATCTGGCGAAGCGATTGGGACAACGGGTAGGAACGGAGCTGGAGATTCCGGTATTCCTCTACGAACAAGCGGCCCTGCACCGCGATCATGCCCTGCTCGAATCGGTCCGTCGAGGAGGGCTTCAAGGCCTTGCCTTCCGCATGGCCTCCGATCCGGACTGGACACCTGATTTTGGCCCCCCCTACCTCCATAAGACGGCCGGCGCCATGGTGATCGGCTCGCGACCTCCCTTGATCGCATTTAATGTGAATCTCCGCTCGACGGATCTGGCGCTGGCC
>DASVEA010000345.1:0-3240 GCA_036380815.1 Nitrospiraceae bacterium | reverse complement strand
AATCCTTCAACTTGAATTCGGTGGGTGTGGTCCCAGTGGTGGTTGGTGTCCCTGAAATTTTCCCAGTGGATGCAGCCAACACGAGCCCATCAGGCAATGTTGGCGATCCAGGTGCCAAGCTCCAGGTATAGGGTGGCGTTCCCCCACTAGGTGCTAGCGTGATGTCATAGAACACCGTCGTTGTTCCAGCCGAAAGCGGGGAAGATGTGAGAATCGTCAAGGGTCCTGGTTGTGCAGGGGGGGGAGTAGTACTAGCCACATCGTTGACGTTGCCGCAGCCGTTGAAGCCGAAGGTCGCTGCGAAAAAAAACAGCGCGGCCCACAACAGGTTTCCGAAGGGCTTACGATCGTGCATTAGCAGACTTCCTCTGTTCTGGAGATTATGATGGTCGGCAGCATGATTTTTGGCATTGAAGTCCTTCATCATATAGGATGATCTCGGACCGGTCTACCCCTACTTGTGGGGAAGGCTGAGGTCAAGGCCAAACGGGGAACATCCAGCCACTTGTACCTTCAGCCTGAACCTTGACCTAGACCTTAGCCTTCCTCGAAGCCTCGGCCTGAACCTTTCCCCTTACAGTCGTTCTCCATACTTCTCCCGGTGTTCTCTCTTCGCGCCGGAAACCCAATTCTCCCACTTGATCCGATCGGGGGCGGTGTAGAGCTTCTTCGCGACCTTGGCAATATCCTCCGGCTTCCAGCGCGCAATCTGGACAAAGGTGTGCAATCCCATCTTGTTCAGGGTCCGCGCAAAAGCGGGACCGATCCCGGGAATCTTACTCAGGTCGTCTTTCTGTCCGTCTTTTGCCGCTTTCGCCTGTTCCATCTGCAAGTTCAGTTGACTTCCATTCTGACGGGTCGTCTGGCGAGGAGCCACGGTTCCCCCATCGGCCTTGATGCGGAGTGCCGCTCGCACTTCGACCAGGCGTTTCCGGAGGCGGGTGATCTCCTCTTCTTTTTCTCCCACCATCTTCACCTGGCCGGTCAGGTCTTGCTGCTGCGCTTCAAGTGCTTGAATCTGGTGCTGCAGGCCGGCGATCCGTTCGTCTCGCTCGTGCAGGAGCTGTTCATCGAGCAGGAGCTGGGTTCGCAGTTGGTCCTGTACCGCGATCTGTTTTTGTAACGTGGCGAGCTGTGCTTCGTGTTGCGTGAGGGTGTGGGCATATTTTGTTTTCCACTGTGTCAGTGCCGCCTCTTGCTTCTTCAGTTCCGGCTGAAGACGTTCGAGTTCGCCGATGCGCCGGTCTCGTTCGGCCAGTTGGCTATCGAGTTGGTGCAGTGCGGCTCGATGCTCGACGTCTTTCTCGGTGAGCTGCACTTCCAGCCAATGCACGCGTCCCTGGGCTGGCTCCATCTCTGCCACCTGGGCGCGGAGCCCTTCGAGTTGCGCAAGGCTTCCTTCGGCCTCTGTCAGCAGGTTCTGCAAGTTGAGAAGTTCCTGTTCCTTCACGTTGAGTTCCTCCTGCACTGCGGTCCGCCCGGCGTTGGCCTGTCGGGCTTCTTGTGCGTACGTGGCGATCGTCGCGTCGCTGTCCTGATACTGCTGCAGCGAGGCCTGCTGTTCGGATTCCAATGATGCCACGCGCTGCGTGACTGACCTGAGTTCGTCTTGAGCGGCACGGAGCTGATCGGCGCTTGAGGCGAGTTCCTGTCGCGCTAATCGTGCGAGCGCTTCCGACGACGCGAGATCGCTTTCATAGATCTGGATCGACGCGGCCTTGGCCGTCAGCTCTCGCTGGGCCGCGTGCAGCGCCTGCTCTTTGATATGCAAGGCGGTGGTGACGTCGTAGATGTGTTCATTCAGCTTGCTGACCGACAAATGCCGCAAGAGCCATCCGATACTTCCGCCGATGCCTGCCGCGACGAGGAGACATCCCACGATCTGGCCGATGAGTATGGTCATAGGTCACCAACTCCTTTCACGCGCAATTCGATACGCCGGTTGTGCTGGAGGCCGGTCCGCGTCTGCGCCGCCGACAACGGTCGCGAGGCGCCATAGCCGACGGCGGTGAACTGGTTGGTCAGGCCGTGGCTCATGAAATAGTGCCGCACGGCTTCTGCTCGGCGACGGCTGAGTTCAAGGTTATAGTCCGGCTCCCCATACTTGTCCGTATGACCTCCAATCTCAATGGCCGTGTGGGGGGCAGGACGTAAGAGGACGATCAGCTGGTCCAGCGTGGCGCTACCACGTGGGAGCATCGTCGTGGAATTCGATTCAAACTCGATGGAGTTGTGCGAGAGGATCTCATTCAATCTCTTCTGGAGCGAGGGGGAGTGGGCCGCGAGCTGAGCCGCTAGTACATGATCTTCCAGTTCGAGCCCTGTCTGAGTAAGAGGAGCAATCTCTCGCAGCATGGTGGCTTTGGCACGATCGCTGTCGACCCGGCCGCTGAGGACAACCGAGTGTCCGTCGATAATGATGGAGCCCCGGTCCATCATGTGCCCTAAGATGGGAAGGACTTTGGGGACATTGCCGGCCCAGGATGCAGGTCCCACTCTCGGATCCACCGCCAACTCATCGACGACGCGGCCAGGTGTTGCTCCATAGAGTTCTTGGGCTCGCTGAAGGATTGCGGCTTTGCTGGTCTCACTGGGGAGCGAGCCACGGAGAGTCAGAGTCCCGTGCTCTAACCGTGCATGAAAGGTGGCAGGGGTGAGGGACATTGATGCTGTCGATGTTGGAAGATGGTGCGGGATGCAGACCAACGCAACAAGAGCAAGTGCGACAGCGCCTGCGCCTAGAATCGCTGCACGACTCATGAATCAACTCTCGGGCGGAAGATGGCTAATAGGCCCCTGTGACCCTACCATACTGTGTGGGCTCATTCCAGACAGGATTTGTGGGCCTGCCTCGCATGATCGCCGCGAGACAGGCTGAGGTCGAGGTTAAGGCTCAGATGAGGACAGTCAGATCCTCGCTCAGCCTCAACCTTAACCTCAGCCTGTTGGGATTTCATCCCTCTTGTAAGGTGGATATTCATTTGTTATTCTTCGCCGCGCCTTCCGACTCACGTAACATCTATCGATCGTCTTCCAAGGAGTCTCTATGGCCGGTATCAAGCGGGCATTAATCAGCGTGTCAGACAAGACCGGGGTGGTGGAAATGGCGAAAGGGCTTGCGGCGCTGGGGGCCGAGGTTCTCTCGACCGGAGGAACGGCAAAAGCCTTGCGAGAGGCCGGTGTAATGGTGACTGACGTGGCGGCCTACACAGGCTCACCGGAAATTCTCGACGGCCGTGT
>DASVEA010000344.1:0-4199 GCA_036380815.1 Nitrospiraceae bacterium | reverse complement strand
AGTGAAGTACGAATCGGATCGCTACAAAGTCTTCGTCGATTGTTTCAACGGCGGGGCGTTGCTGACCGAGAAGAATTGCCAGCGGTTTCTCACGGAAGCCGGCTATGGATTTGACGAAAAATATTTGCAGCAGAGTCCGGTGCGCGCGATTCTCTCCCGCATGATCAAGAACCTCTTGGCCATCTATGCCAAACTCGACGACCCCCTCAAGAAGGCCCGCCTGACGAAATTCATCGAGATTCTAGGGTGTGACAACCGCGAAGGCGGATTGTAACTCGTTAACCGTTAGACATAAAACGTGAAACGTATCTCGTTCTTTGCGCGAGACTCGCAAGAGTTGCGAGAAAAGCGGGACTGGCCGAAAGTTTATCGACTTCGCAGGATGCTCAAAAAGGCGATCTTCTCACCCGCCCAACCCTGGCGGCTACCGCCCCCGCCCGCCCTGAGTCTGCCAAGACAGCCTCTTCGCCCAGGGACGCGCCTTGTCCCAAGCAAGGCCACGGCGAACTGCCCCTTTTTAAAGGGGTGGCTGGTATGATCCCAACTGCGCTCGTCCAACGAGGGCCTTCTTAGGCCGCGCGTTGCGCGCGCACGGGGATCGTCCCAGCTACCCCGCCCATTTTTCAGCATCCTGCTAGAGTTTGATCGCCATCAAGTCCCGCCCGACCACTATCTTTCCACCGAACGCTTCCCCTGCCTGTTCCCGCACATTGTATCGTTCGGTGATCGGATAGAAATGCGACAGCACGAGCCGGCCGACTCCGGCCTCTCTGGCCACCTGCCCACATTGACCGGCATGGAGATGGACCGGGCTCGGCCGACTAGCCGGGAAGGAACAGTCCAGCACCGCGAGATCGACGTCTCCGCAAAGGCGCACGAGGCTGTCGCAGTATTGCGAATCGCCGGAATATGCCAGGGCTTTCCCGCCATATTCGATCCGATACCCCAGGCAATGGAGGTTCTGCGTGTGGGTCACAGTTCGGGGAATCACGGTCGTGTTTCCGATCGCGAACGTCCGATCAGCCACTTCTTTGAAATGAACCGCGAAGGGTGCGCGCGTAAAACCGGGTAAGGTAGAGAAGAGGGCTCGGAAGAGTCGTTTCGTACCACGAGGGCCGATCACAGTGAGCGGCGGCCGCTTTCCTCCTTGGTATTTCGTAAAGATCATCGCATCGAAGAAATAGGTGATGAAGTCGGAAAAGTGATCGGCGTGGTAGTGGGAGAAGAGAATGTGGGTGATCCGATGCCGGTTCACACCGGTTTTTAGTAAATTCGCCAAGGTGCGTGGGCCAAAGTCCAACAGTATTGTATGGTCGGTGCGGACGAGATAGCCCGAGGCCGCTCGCGTGGGATGTACGTTCGTGCCGGAGCCGAGAATGGTTAAGCGCATAGGTCAGACGCCTCAGCTTTCTTGTTGGAAGCTATCTCGCAGACGAAGGAGCAGCGTACAGGCTACGTCGATGTCTTTCTGGTTCAGCGCCCGTTCGAAGAACGGTTTGATGAAGGCGATGTGTGCTGCAAACGTATTGCGAAACATCGTGCCCCCCTTCTCCGTCAATCGAATTTTGACGCAGCGGCGGTCGTCTTTCACGGTATCCCGTCGAATGAGCCCTTTCGCCACGAGCCGATCGAGGACGCCCGTCAAGGTACCCTTGGTAACCAACGTGTGGGCCGAGAGCTCGGAGCAGGTTAATCCGTCCGTGTCGCCCAGCGTCGCGATCACATCAAACTGTGAGGGCGTTAACCGTAAAGTCTTGATATGACGGCTCGCGGTCAGTTCGAAAGCCAGATAGGCCTCGACGAGCGGCCGCAACACCTTCAGATAGGGATCATCCTTCAGGTCCGGCAACTCCATGCCGAGAGGATAGTCCGCACTAGAACGAAGATTCAAGAGGGAGGCGGGCAGCCTGGCCGTCCTCCTGCTCGCGGAACGCGCACGATAAGAATGTGCTCGTTCGACGCGCGCAATCGAGGATCAGCCAGGCAACCCCTGAAAATGAAATGGGGAATTGGGAAGATGCGCGCAGTAAAGGGCAGCTTTGGCCACTTCCCTAAAGAGAGGTGGAGAAAATTGGAAGGGCTGCGCTCAACGCGCGCCAGGGTTGGGTGGGCGAGAAGGTCGCCTTTTTGAGCGTCCTGCGCTTCGTCAAGAACGGCAATGTCGGACAGGCTCCTAGTCCAAAGAAAAAAGATGCACGAGTGTTGGTGATGCTACCACCAGAGCGTCTTGCGGCTTGACAGGATTCCGCCTGCCTCAGTAAGATGCAGGAACCTTTAACGCTCATCCTGCGAGGTGAGCAAGGAGTGCCTATGAGCTTCAATCAGGTTTGTGTCTGTCGGCGCGCCCCAACCTTCTCGTCGGATGTCGATGGGAGGGTTTTTTTATGCGTGGAATTAAGACCATGAGTGCCACCCCGAAGGATCGACCACAAGAACGGTTGGTGATGGATGCGGGAGACATCGCACGCGCGATCATCCGCATTGCCCATGAAATTCTCGAACGGAATAAGGGCGTACATGCCCTGGCGCTGGTCGGGATTCGAACCGGGGGAGTGCATCTGGCCCATCGACTGGTGAGACGTATCCAAGAGATTGAATCTGCGTCGGTGCCGATCGGCGAGTTGGACATTACCCTCTATCGGGACGACCTCTCCTTGCGGAAGGAACAACCGATTCTCCGTAAGACGTCGGTCCCATTCGATATTTCCGACAAGATTATTGTGTTGGTCGACGACGTGCTGTTTACGGGTCGAACCATTCGCGCGGCGATGGACGGGTTGATCGATCTGGGACGACCGGCAGAAATCCAACTTGCCGTGTTGGTCGACCGAGGTCATCGTCAATTGCCGATCAAGGCGACGTATATCGGGAAAAATATTCCGACGTCACGGGAAGAAAAGATCCAGGTGCTCTTGGAAGAAGAAGGCGAAGACGATCGAGTGGTGATCTTCAAGACGTGAAGCGGAGGATGCCATGAGCCTCAAACGCAAAGACTTGCTTAGTCTGGCGCCCCTGTCGGTGGATGAGATCACGCTCATCCTTGAAACAGCGGACTCCTTCAAGGAAGTCACGGGCCGCGAGATCAAGAAAGTGCCGGCTCTGCGAGGCAAGACAGTCGTCAATCTCTTCTTCGAGCCCAGCACGAGAACCCGCACCTCATTCGAGTTGGCGGCGAAACGGCTGAGCGCGGATGTGATCAACTTCTCGCCGTCGTCGAGCAGCGTGGTCAAAGGGGAAACCTTGCTCGATACGGCGCGCAATATCGAGGCGATGCAGGCGGATATTATCGTCTTGCGTCACCCTTCGGCCGGTGCGGCTGAGGCCCTGGCTATCGGGGTGAAGTCTTCCGTGATCAATGCAGGAGTCGGGTGGCATGAGCATCCGACGCAAGCTCTCTTGGATCTGTATACGATTCGCGAGCGTGGATTGTCGTTCGAGGGGCTTCGGGTGGCGATCGTCGGAGATGTCGCCCATAGCCGTGTGGCGCGTTCGAACATTCACGCGCTCGTGAAGTTGGGGGCGGAAGTTCGGGTGGTAGGTCCCCCGACGATGATGCCCTGCGGGGTGGACAAACTGGGCGCGCGCGTCTACTACAATCTCGACGAGGCGCTGCGAGGCGTGCAGGTCATCATGATGTTGCGATTGCAGCTCGAACGGCAGGGGATTGCGCTATTTCCGACCATCCGCGAATATGTGCGGCTCTACGGGTTGACGTCCGAGCGGGTCAAGTTGGCCGAGCCTGGGGCGATTGTGATGCATCCGGGCCCGATCAATCGCGGGGTCGAGATTGATCCGGAGGTGGCCGATAGTTTGTCATCAGTGATTCTGGAACAGGTCGCGAACGGCGTGGCCGTTCGGATGGGTATTCTCTATCTCTTGTCAGGAGCAAACTGAATCGTGGCTATTCACATTGCAGGCGGGCACGTGATCGATCCGGGACGGTACAATGGCGTGGCCGATGTATTGATTGATGAGGGCCGAGTGGTCGCGGTGGGGCCTCACCTCAAAGTTCCCGCGGGGGCCACGAAGATTGATGCCACGGGACGATTGGTTCTCCCGGGATTTGTCGACCTTCATGTTCATTTCCGGGAGCCAGGTTTCGAATATAAAGAGTCGATCCAGAGCGGTGCGGCGGCGGCGGTGGCGGGTGGTTTCACCTCGGTCTGTTGTATGCCCAATACGAATCCCGTCAATGACAA
>DASVEA010000343.1:0-5718 GCA_036380815.1 Nitrospiraceae bacterium | reverse complement strand
AAAGGCGCCAACATGCCTGAGGTGGGTGATCGTGTTATCATCAAGGCCACAAAGGACGAAAAGGTGTTATTCGCCACCGAAATCCATTTTTCCTCGGCCAAACGCGTACCGGTCCTCATGCAACCGGTTCCGGTTCAGTAGGGTGATCGATGCCGCCGCTTCGCATCACAGGGGAGCTCAACAACTATTTTTTCAATGGCGGGGTTCGCGCGGCAGTCATTCGAGTCCTGATCACGGGCATCGCGGTATTTCTGGCGGTCATGATTGTGCCCGGTCTTGAAGTCGACTCGCTCCGAGCCGGAGTCACCACGGTCCTGGTGCTCACATTTCTGAACCTATTGGTCCGGCCCATTCTCTTTGTGCTGACCCTTCCCTTGATCGTCCTCTCGTTGGGGCTCTTTCTCATTGTGGTCAACGCCTTGCTATTGGAACTCACCGCTTACCTGGTCGGAGGATTCTTGGTAACGGGCTTCTGGCCGGCAGTCGGCGGCGCGGTCGTGATCAGTCTGGTCACCATGATCCTCAACGCATGGACTTCTGACCACCGCCCGATGGAACGTCGCGTGTTCCCTCAACGCCCTCCCAAGATTATCAATCCCGACGAATAACGAGCCCTATTCCTTTTCATTGAATTGCTCGTCCAGCGTTGTTACAATGCGCCCGCCTGGCTTACCCTAACTCACGAATGGCACCCACAGCTCCACACAGCAAACCAATTCCCGAGACGCATCTCCAGCGGACATTGACGTCCGTGCTCAACGAGCTGCCGGTCGACGCGGCGCTCGCTGCTGTGTTCCACCGTGACCAAGGCCCGCTGGTCAGCCAGGCCGCACGAGGCTTCACACCTCGTGATATTCAAGCCATCCTCCGGACACTCTCGGCCCCCGTCGTCGCTGTATCGTCACCCACGACTGATCAGGAGGGCGGGCGCACCATTCGCCTGCGCTTGATTACGCCGGGCACGAAGTCGTTGCTCGGCGTTTCCCTCCTGCATCGGAACCGAACGTACGGCTTCCTCGTCATCGGGCGAAAGGAGAGCGCCGCATTCGCGAAAAAAGAGAAGAGCTTGATGGAGCAGGCCAGCGACGAGGTCACGAAAGCGCTGGATCGCGAAGGCCTGTTCGATATGAATGTCGTACTCAGCCGGCCGTTTGTCGCTCACGAACCGGTCCCTCCGCCAACCTCTCCGGCAGAGATGTTCACGGCTCCGGTATCGCAGCTCACACCGGATTTCCAAGACAAGATTATTGCCATCTTGACAGATGCCAACCAATACGTCGCCTACGATCGTATCTGGGCCTGCCGCTACGATCCCCTCGCAGGCAATGTCGAAGTCCTGGGATTGGCCGGTGACCTGAAGAGCGAGCAGAAGGACGGGAAGAAAGATCTGAAGTCGGGCCACCGCCTCACACTCGACAGCTCAGCCTCCGGATGGGCGGTCCGCCATCGGAAGCCACGCGTGGATCATGATCTCGCCTCTACACAGGGGCGATTCCTCGATCACAAATATCTGTTCAAGGACCGGCTTCTCTCCTCGCTCGTCGTGCCGTTCTTCGTCCGGGGACAAGTGGGTGGGACCATCACTCTGGCCTCGAAAGAAGCCGGACGCTACCAACAGACGGATGCCCGCACGCTTGAGCCGACTATTGTGAAGATCGCGGATATTCTCCAGACTCCGGCACCGGCGCCAACCAGCCAGCCTCCCGCTATTGGACCAGCCGGCGCCCTCGGGGCAGCATTAGCCCCAGGTCCCTCGGAGCCCATCATCAGAAAACAAGAGCGGCAGGCCGCGATCGGCGAGTTCAGCATGTTCCTGGCAACAGAAGTGCGTGAGCCGCTCGCCTCGATCCGCGCCCAATTGGAGGAAGTCACGGGTGAAGGCATCCTGGACTTCGACCCGCAGACCCGCGTCGAAAACGCGATGCGCGATTTGATCCGTATCGAAGCCATCCTAAACGAGATTTTGGACTTTGCGAAACCACTCGAGCTGATCCGACGGCTCCTCCGCATCCCCGAAGTGATCGAGAGCGCGCTCACGGTTGTCGCGACAGACCTCGAAGTCACACGGATCCAGGTGACCAAGGACTATGCGACGATGATCGCGCCGGTCCGTGGCGACGAAGCCAAGCTCCAGCAAGTCTTTCTCAGTATTTTCAAAAATGCGTGTGAAGCGATGAACCCCGGTGGGCATCTCCATATTCAGGTCACCCAGCATCGCGCGGGGCGCGGCGTGGAAGATCAGATCCTCATCAAGAACGACGGGGCTCCTATTCCGGCAGAAATCGTCGATAAGGTCTTTGAACCGTTTTTTACCACGAAGCGGGCCGGCACCGGTCTGGGTCTCGCCACGGTCAAGAAGATCGTCGAGGAGCATGGCGGCTCGATTGCCATCGGCAGCGCGCCTGGAGAAGGGACCACCGTCACCATCCGCCTCCCCGGTCTCAGCCCTGGTCCGTCCTATCGCAGACGCGGGCGCCGCCGCCCACCCGCACGCCGCCAGGCCTGATACCCTGTTTCTTGTCCGCACGCTGTTTCTTCTGATACTCACAACACCTACTGGCATCTCACGAAAACAGCCCCCTTTCACCGCTTTGAAATTCAAGGATTTGCTCTGGTGGCTTTGCCGTGAAACCAGCGGTGTCCAGTGAATCGGGGTCAGTCCAAACTTTGTGATGGCCCTTGACTAATCAAGATTCGTTGATATATAAGTGATCATGGTTGCATTATCTGTCTCACTCAAAAAATCCGTTACATTGTTTCATGCCTTATCCGACGAGACGCGGTTAGCATTGCTTGAACTGCTACAAGGGGGGGAACAATGCGTCTGTGAGCTGACAGATGCCATGAAAGCCACACAGTCTCGGTTGTCATTTCATCTCAAGGTCCTGAAGAAAGCCGGGTTCATTCGGGATCGCCGGGAGGGGCGTTGGATGTACTACTCGATCGATCCAGATGTGGTTGAGGAACTCGAAACGGTGGTAGATACATTGAGGCAGGCGGCGAAGTCAGCAGTTTCAGTAAATCGGTGTTGCTGATTTTTTTAACTCAAATTCATCAATATTTCTTGATGGGAGGGGCGTATGACCGATCAACAAGAGCTCAAAGAAGAGATCAAGGCTCGGTACGGGAAAGCGGCGTTACAATCCCAACAAGAGGAACGCCGTTCGTGTTGTGGGGCCGGTACTGTCCTGACGGATGGGCAGCTAGACCCTATTACCGGCAATTTGTACGGAGATGGCCAAACGGCAGTACTGCCAGCAGAAGCGGTTCGGGCATCGCTCGGCTGTGGCAATCCGACCGCATTAGCCCAAATTGCGATGGGCGAGACCGTTTTGGATTTGGGGTCGGGCGGTGGAATCGATGTGCTGCTTTCGGCAAAGCGCGTTGGGCCCACCGGCAAGGTCTACGGGCTGGACATGACCGACGAAATGTTGGAACTGGCCAGAGCCAACCAAGCCAAGGCCGGTGTCACCAATGTCGAGTTTCTCAAGGGCGATATCGAACACATTCCATTGCCGGACAATTCGATTGACCTGATCATCTCCAACTGCGTCATCAATCTGTCGCCGGATAAGGATCGGGTATTAGCGGAAGCCTTCCGGGTACTGAAACCGGGTGGGCGGTTCGCGGTGTCGGACATCGTCATCCGAGGCGACATGCCGATGGAAATTCGTCAGAGCATCGAATTGTGGGCTGGTTGCATCGCTGGAGCATTGGAGGAGACCGAATACAAGAGGAAACTCAGTCAGGCAGGTTTTGAGCAGGTGTCCATAGAAGCAACGCGCGTCTATACTACCCAAGATGCTCGGGATCTCTTCAATGGGACCGGAGTGGACATTGAGGCGATCGCCCCTCTTGTTGATGGCAAGTTCGTGAGTGGCTTCGTGCGAGCTTCGAAGCCAGTAGTGAGCCAAGCCGCTTGTTGTGCCACAAGTTGTTGCACATGAACCGATCGTGAAACAGCGGATTCTTTTTCTCTGTACCGGAAACTCAGCGCGCAGCCAGATGGCAGAAGCCCTACTCCGCCTCATTGCGGTTGACCACTTCGAGGCCGAAAGTGCCGGGACCCATCCCGGTGGCCTCAATCCTATGACGGTCGAGTCCATGCATGAAATCGGCGTAGATGTCCGAAACTATCGATCGAAGCATCTCGAGGAATTTGTCGGGCAGTCCTTCAACTTCGTCATCACGGTTTGCGATCGAGCCAAGGAGTCCTGTCCGGTCTTTCCTGGCGCGGTCAATTTTCGACATTGGTCTTTTGATGATCCCGCCGCAGCCCCATTGGAGACCAGGCTACAAGTCTTCCGGCGGGTACGGAATGAAATTGCAAATCGGCTGTGCCAGTTTTTAATTGAAGAGGTACAATTCACCCCTGCCGCTTTGCAGTGCTATTGTTGCAATGCTCAGCTCCAGCCTGACCCTGTTTCTTAACCTGTCTGATGGCTTAATAGGCCACGGATAAAGTACGGGCCAAAAACCTCAAGATTGTCGTACCCAATTGTCGTTGTAACGCTTGATAATACATCACCCAATATCGATAGTTAAAAAATAATTGATTTTGAGTTTACTATGGACCCAATTTCTGTCCAGTGAGATCTCGAATAATCTTAAAGTAGCGATCATCGGACATCTTCACTGCACTGACTTCGACCGGAATGACCGTCCCATCTTTTCGCTGTAACAATCGGTTAAACCGCACAGGCTTGTGAGCGCGGATTTGTTCGAGACGTTGCTGCGCTAGAGCTTGTTCTGCGGGAACATAGGTGTCCCTCATATGAAGTTGCAGCAACTCCTCTCTCGTATATCCAAGCATTTCACAGACCTTCGAATTCACCATCCTAAAATATCCGTCGAGATCTACAACAACAATGCCGTCCGAAGCCTCCTCCATCAAGAGTCGATACTGACGTTCACTCTCCTGTAAAGCCGCTTCCGCGTGCTTACGTTCAGTAATATCTTGCGCAAAAACCAGGACCCCAATCACGTTCTCCTGGGGATCACGGTAAGGCACCTTGTCCGTCTTCACCCAGCGTTTCTCACCGGAAGCTGTTTGGTACAGTTCCACGATGCCGAGTTTTGCCCTGCCCGAAGCGATGACCTGGAGGTCATCCTGGTAGTATTGTTCCGCTTCCTCCGGGTAGAGGTCGAAGGTGGACTGGCCTTCCACCTCTGCCACCGTCTTGTTGATGGATTCAGCCGCGTGCCGGTTCGCTCGCACGATGTGATTATGAGTGTCCTTGTACCAGACCATGGCCGGAATGAGGTCCAACAGCACCTGCTGCTCGATCTGCTGCTGCAGAAGCTTCGCTTCAGCCTTCTTCCGCTGGGTGATGTCACGGACAATGCCACAGCTATACATCTGACCGCCGAATCTCCATGTGCTGAGCGATACCTCAATGGGAAATTCGCTCCCGTCTTTTCTTAAGCCATAAAGTTCGATCGTTCTAACAGTCAAGGGTAATACGCCAGTGGCCTTGGCACGCTCTAGCCCGCGCTGATGATCCTCGCGGTATCGAGTTGGCATGATGGTGGTGAGCGGCTGCCCCAGAATCTCACCCGCTGTATGACCAAAGAGCCGTTCGGCAGCGGTATTCCATGAGACAATCTTGCCATCGCCATCAGCGAGTACAATCCCGTCCGGTGCAGCGTGCACAACCTGTCGAAACTGCTCTTCACTCGCACTCAGCGCATGCTCGGCACGATGCATCTTGAGCGCCA
>DASVEA010000342.1:0-6490 GCA_036380815.1 Nitrospiraceae bacterium | reverse complement strand
CCTCTGGTGCACAGAGCTGTGTCCAAGGATCACAGTGGCGACCGCTTCATTGTGCGATCAAATATGACGTCACGCCAAAACACACAGGGAAACGCATGACTATGGACGAAACAGGTCTCTATACTGCTCAAAATGGAAAATCGTCAAGGAGGAGTTCTTCTACTCGATATAAGCGCCGGTAGCTGAGCAATATTCAAATCGGTTAGAATTTGCCCGTGCGAAGTAGAGACCCTGTCATTCACCCTAACCCATAAAGGAGGAGAGAATCATGGCGACGAAACCGTACAAGCAACTGGGATGTCTGGATGTCCAACCGGCAGGCGGCTGCGGATTCCAGGTGCGGGCTGAGACGGAGGCGGAACTGATGCAGTTGGTAGCCACCCACGCCAAGCAGTGCCATAAACTGGATTCAATCCCGCCGGAAATGGCGGTCCAGGTGAAGGCAGCGATCAAGACCGTGAGCGTGACGGTCTAAGGGAAATCTTGACGCAGGTGAGGCCTCCCCGTGTGGTACATTCAGCACGCGGGGAGCTTCCCCTGAGCCGCCTGATAAGGGCGTCAGCTTGCCATGGCAAACAGAATCCAGCAGAAAGTATCGTTCACTGCCTAACCTGCCACATTGTTCAATCCCTATATCGATTCGAAGGAGCACGTTGCGGCGATCGACGACAAGGTGACGATCAGCCGAAAAGTCGGCGCCTCGTTCACCGCTTCCGGTGGTAGTGCGAAGTCATGGATGATGAACCCCGACTCAATTCTGGTCTTGCCGTTCAGCAAAGCCAGTCGCGGCGGGTAAATCGAGTTGATTCATGTTGGGATGCCCGGCTACGATTACCCTGCGGTCAGAAAATGCTGGCAGACGTATTATTGGAAACCCTGGAAGAGTTATCTGAGGAATTGGCGTTCACAATAACAGGAGGTTCCTATGCAACGCATGATTGGATGTTTTGCCCTTTCGGTCCTGCTGATCGGACTCAGCGGCTGCAGCTATCTCTTCTATCCCCGCGCAGGCGACTACGCGACACAAGCCAAAGGCGCCAGCGGGGTCGAGACGATGATCAACCTCACTACTATGATGGAAGCCACTGCAAGCAAGGCCAAGGGCGGGAAAGGGGTCGATTCCGCCTTCGATGATTTGCACAATCAGTTCCATGCGCTCAATGATGCGTTCTGCGGTGTGACGGACGCCCAGGCCAAGTCACCGGCTTACGACTTGGCCGTGACGCACAAGAAGGAATTGATGGCTATCTTCAAGCGGCTCTGGAAATTCAAGGGCGATCAGCCGCAACGCGACCTGCATCTTGATCTCTTGAGCGTCGAGTTGAAGGAACTGCGCGACACATTGCAGACGATCAAGTAGCGTGCCGCGAGGGACGCGCTGTCAGTCGCGCCTTCCGGCTCACGCCTGGAAATCCCGGTGAGGTGACGCGCGGGATGCCGGGTGGAAAGGAAAGACATGACGCAACAGACACCTGAACAGATCATCGAAGGCCAACGGCAGGACTGGAACCGCGTCGCCGGAGGCTGGGAGAAGTGGGATCGATTCTTCGACGAGCAGATGGCGTTCTTGAATCATCGGTTGGTGGCCGATGCACGGCTGCGGGCGGGCATGCAGGTGCTCGATCTCGGTTCGGGCACCGGCTATCCCGCCCTGCTCGGCGCACAAACCGTCGGGCAGACTGGAAGCGTGATCGGACTGGATCTCGCCGAGCAGATGCTCGCTGTCGCGCGACGCAAGACTAGGGCACTGGGCCTCGCGAACGTGACGTTCCGCACAGGCGACGCAACCGCCCTTCCGTTTGAAGCGAATTCGTTCGATGCAGTGACCAGCCGCTTCTGCTTGATGTTTCTTCCAGACATCCCAAAGGCTGCCGCCGAGATCGCTCGCGTTCTGAGGCCAGGAGGTTGGGTCGCGGCGGCTGTCTGGTCTTCGCCTGACAAGAATCCTTCGATCGGTCTCTCGATGGAGGCGATCAAGAAGGTGGTCGAACTACCCCCGCCGGACCCCACCGCCCCTGGCATCTTTCGCCTTGCTAAGCCTGGCGATCTCGCCGGGATGTTCCAGCAGGCCGGATTGGTCGATGTGACAGACCAGGAATTTCTCGCGGAATGGTCGTATGCCTCGGCCGAGGAGTACTACACGAGCCTCATGGAAATTGCGGCGCCGGTACAGAATCTCATGGCAAAACTCTCGGCGCCGCAAGTACAAGAGGTGAGGCGGCTCATCACTCAGGCTGCCACCCAATACCAGCGTGGCAACTGCATCACCTTTCCTCTTGCCGTCAGAATGGTCGCAGCACGCAAGCTTCTGTGAGACCACCATGGCACCGAAGCATGACGGGTTCTGTGACTTCGTGTTAGATCAACTAAGCGAGCTGCCAGGCCTGACCCACCGGGCGATGTTCGGCGGATACGGGCTATACTGTGGTAGGGCGTTCTTCGGTATCGTCCAGAAGAGCCGCCTTTATTTCAAGACTGATGCGACCACGGCGACACGATATCGCAAGCGTAAGATGAAACCATTCAGACCCAACGCCAAACAAACCCTCAAGAACTATTATGAAGTCCCGGTGAATGTCCTGGAAGATGCGAGAGAGCTGACGATTTGGGCGCGGCAGGCCGGCGATCTCTGATGGTTTTTGCGTTGCACAAGTTCACCCGCATACCATACCGACAACTGCTTCTTATCGGACTACTCGGTTGTGTGTGTTCTTTTCCTGTGTGGGCCGATGAGCGCCCGGCACCGAAGAGCTTGTGGCAGACGGTGATTACTCCTCCCGCCGCCGATCATCCACCGACGCCACGAAGGCCGTGGGTGCTCCGCGATCGAGAGATCGCCCTCGATCTCCCACTGCTTCAAATTTTGAAGGATGCCGGGGCTAGACCTCATCCCAGAATAACCGTTGAGCTCTTTGATCGCGCCAACTACGAGTTGGATATCACGTCGACAATCTCACGCAGCAACGATAGTGCGACCATCCGTGGTACGTTCAAACCGCCTTCGAAGGGAGACTTTACTTTTGTCGTCACCGGCTCGCTCCTTGTAGGAACCATGCAGCTGGGCGGTCGCCTTTACAAGACCGAACACATCGCGAACGGCCGACTGCAGCTACTCGAAATCGATCCCGAAAAAATGCCGCCGGATTGACCCTCTCTCCTACCCGCCCGTGGCGATTCCCCACTCGCTGTGCCACACTTCTCCATGCCTCAGCAACCAACAATCTGGACCGTCGGCCATTCGACCAGACCTATCGGTGAATTCACCGATCTCTTGTGCGCCCATAAAATCGCCATCCTCGTCGATGTCCGCACTATCCCTCGATCCCGCTATAATCCGCAATTCAACGCGGATACGCTGGCAGAGAGTCTGAAAGAGGCAGGTTGCGTTTACCTTCACATGCCGGCACTTGGAGGCCTTCGAAAGCCCAGGAAGGATTCGATCAACATGGGATGGCGCAACGCCAGTTTTCGGGGGTACGCCGACTATATGCAAACAGCAGAATTCTGGAACGCGCTGGAAGAGTTAATGCTCCAAGGCCGGCAAAGTCCAAGCGCGATTATGTGCGCCGAAGCTGTCCCTTGGCGCTGCCACCGGTCGTTGATTGCCGATGCGCTGGTGAGTCGTGACTGGGACATCCGGCATATCATGTCTCCCGAGAAAGCTACCCGTCATGTCCTCACGTCATTTGCCCATTTCGAGGAGGGAAAGCTGGCCTATCCGAAACCGACCGATCCCCTGTCATTGTTCTAGCCGGGTGCGATGATGTACCCCTTCTTGGCCGACATGGTTCTGGTTGTTCACCTGGCGTTCATAGTCTTCGTCCTGTGCGGCGGGCTACTTACACTGAAGTGGCGGTGGATCGCCTGGCTGCACCTGCCGGCGGCTGCCTGGGGCGCGGTCGTCGAATTCACCGGCTGGATCTGCCCACTCACGCCGCTGGAGAATTGGTTCCGCAAGCAGGATGGCGAGACCCCCTATCGTTCCGACTTTATTGCACAGTATCTGCTGCCGGTGCTCTATCCTGAGGACCTGACAAGAGACCTTCAGTTGTTGTTTGGCGCAGGCGTGGTCATCCTCAATGCCGCCGTCTATTGGTGGCTCTGGCGGGAAACCCAGAAGAAAACGGAGTTGACGTGCCGGCGGGGAAGTTGATACATGGATAGGGCTGCATATTTTGCTGCTGATGCTCGGTGACGATGAGTCACGCGGGAGATCTCGGTAATAGGTTCCGAAACGGGCTGTGACATTGCGAAAAAGAATCCTATGGCTCTGACTCTGCTGGGACAACAGAACCCCCTCGCCTCCCCAACGGAGCAATTGAAATTGCTCGGGAGCGCAACGAGCTGCCCCCCCTTCGAGACGCAACTCGATCGAATCGGCCTGCTCCCGCTTCGCGCCACCGGGATCACAGTCTTTCAGATCAATGTCGGCAAGTTCTGCAATCAGACATGCAGACATTGTCATGTCGATGCGGGACCTGACCGCACCGAACGCATGTCCCGCGAAACGGCGGAGCAGTGCATTCGCGCTCTCGCTATGACCGATATTCCGACAGTCGATATCACGGGTGGAGCACCGGAGCTCAACCCCAACTTTCGGTGGCTGGTTGAACAGAGCCGGGCACTGGGTCGCCACGTGATGGATCGATGTAACTTGTCAGTGTTGCTCCTCCCGTCTCAGGCGGACTTGGCAGAGTTCCTCGCCGTGCATCGTGTGGAAATCGTCGCATCGCTGCCCTATCACCGCGCCAGCCAGACCGATGCGCAGCGAGGCGAGGGCGTTTTTGAGAAATCGATCCAGGCGCTTCGCTTTCTCAATCGACTCGGCTACGGTCAGCCTGGCAGCGAGTTGTCGTTGAATCTCGTCTGTAATCCGGTAGGAGCCTTTCTCCCTCCCAAGCAGGAGGCCATCGAAGCGCAGTTTCGAAAAGAACTCCGAGCTCGCCATGGCATCGAGTTCAACCACCTCTATACGATCACCAACATGCCAATCAGCCGATTTCTTGAGTTTCTCCTGGAGAGCGGCAACTACGAGCAGTATATGGAGCGATTGGCCAACGCCTTCAATCCCGTTGCCGCAGCCGGCGTCATGTGCCGCTACACGATCTCCGTGGGCTGGGACGGCACCCTCTACGACTGCGACTTCAACCAGATGCTCGATCTGCCGGTGGATCATGGTGCGCCCGCCCATATCCGCGACTTTGATCCGGTTCAACTCAATCAGCGCCAGATCACGACGCGCAACCATTGCTACGGGTGTACGGCAGGGGCCGGTTCGTCTTGTGGCGGATCCGTCACCTCCTAACAGGATGCGGAAAAACTGTTGTGGCATGCCAGACGTCGATGATTCGCAGGTGTGGGAGAAGCCCAGTCTATCTGGTTATCTGGTCTGTTTGGTCTGTCTCGTGAATTTGGTTGAACCAGACTATAACCGAATAGACCAGAGAAACCAGATGAACCAGACAGACCGAGCAGACCAAATGAACAAGACAGGCTGGCGGACTTTTTCAGCATCCTGTTAGATGAAAAGAGAGACGTGACTGCCCGGTCTGAAGAGCATCGGTCAATTCACACACGCAACGCTTGCCCTCCTTGAGTCGATCGAGAATATCCAGCCGCGTCTCATCTGCAAACGCGTGGTACAGTTCAGCTGTTTTGGCTCGATTTTCCCCGACAGCGTAGGCATCCCTTCTTGCACATCAAGAATGCATGATGGACCGACGGGGGATTATCGTGATTGCGCAGCTTCCAGGCAGTCTGCTAAGGTGACGCGGACAGAAATCCTTCGCAATTATCTTCGGTCGAATACTTCGCATGGTCTGGGACCCCAAAGATCCTTGGAGTAAGAAGAGCGACCCGCTTGAGGATGCCCTCAAGCAGGCGCAATCACAATTCAAGAATGTGATACCCTCATTCAAGAATCTGATGCCCTCAAGCGGTTTCAGAAACATCGCCTTGGCAGGGCTACTCGTTTTTCTTGCCTGGCAGAGCGCGTTTATCGTCGGCCCGGATGAGGAGGGCGTCGTCAAGCGATTCGGCGCCCCTGTCCGAACCGTGGGACCTGGCCCCCATGGGAAAATCCCCTTCGTCGAAACCGTCCTGCAGCCGAAAATCCAAAAACTCCACCGTATCGAGGTAGGCTTCCGCACAGATCGGCAAGGCCGCCAGCAAATGCTGTCGCAAGAAGCCCTGATGCTCACCGGCGACATGAACATTCTGGCCATCGAATTCATCGTACAATACAAGATTAAGGAGTCTGCGAACTATCTCTTTAACGTCGCAGAAATCCATGAGACTATCGGCAAAGCTGCCGAGGCCGCAATGCGTGAAGTGGTCGGCAAGGGCAAAATCGACGAGGCGTTGACGACCGGCAAAGCCCAGATCCAGCAAGATACCCAGGTACTCCTGCAATCCCTTCTCGACCAGTATCAGGGCGGCGTCCAGGTCGCGGCCATCCAACTCCAGGACGTCAGTCCTCCCGAGGCCGTGG
>DASVEA010000341.1:0-3602 GCA_036380815.1 Nitrospiraceae bacterium | reverse complement strand
TTCGCACTTGGCCGCCATGCAGAAGCAGATGGCACAGGTGCTCGGGGTCGATCCTGGCCTTGTCAACGTGAAGGTGAAGGGGGGAGAGGGAATCGGCATGATCGGTCGGGAGGAGGGGATTGCCGCCCAGGCAGTTTGTTTGATCGAGCCGCTCGAATAGTTGACAAGCTGCAGGTATTCAAACTGACGGGCAGAAGCAATGGCACGAGCGCATGGGTTCGAGGACCTGAAAGTCTGGCAGATGGCCAGAGAACTTGTACTAGCCGCCTATCAACTCACGAGCTCGCAAGTGTTTGGTCGAGACCACGCCCTACGCGACCAGATACGCCGTGCCGCAGTTTCCAGCATGGCCAATATTGCCGAAGGGTTTGAGCGCGGATTCGAGACTTCGTGAGATTTCTCTACATGGCGAGAGGTTCCGCGGGCGAAGTCAGGAGTCATTTGTATGTGGCCAGGGACTTGGATTACATTACAGAGACGGAATTTGAACGAATGGCGAGTCGTGTGATCGGTCTTTCGAAAGGCGTATTTCGGTTCATCCAGCATCTCGAATCATCTGAGGCGAATGCGAAGTAGTCAAAATCCTGGGCGCTTGTCAGCTTGGTTTCCTGGCAGCCATGCTTAAAGCCATTAAACAAGACCTCCAAGCCGTCTTCGACCGAGACCCGGCGGCGACCAGTTGGCTTGAAGTCGTGCTGACCTATGCCGGCTTTCATGCCTTGCTGGCCTACCGCCTGTCCCATTGGCTGAAGACCCATAACGTTCCGTTCCTTCCCCGTACAATTTCTCAGGTCGCCCGTTGGCTGACGGGGATTGAAATCCATCCCTCGGCTACGATCGGCACCGGGTTCTTCATCGACCATGGAATGGGTGTGGTCATCGGCGAGACGGCAGAGATCGGGGATTATGTGACTCTCTTCCAGGGCGTGACGCTTGGAGGGACGGGGAAGGAACGAGGGAAGCGCCACCCCACGCTTGGCAATCACGTGGTTGTCGGGGCCGGAGCCAAAATTCTCGGCGGGATCACGATCGGGGACAATGTGAAGATCGGCGCTAATTCGGTTGTGCTCAAGAATGTCGCCGCCAATTCCACCGTCATTGGAGTGCCGGCCCGCGTAATTAAAACTCAAGGCGAGCGGCTACCTGATGCCACCATGGATCACAGCAACCTGCCGGATCCCGTCAGTGATCGGCTCTTGGCACTTGAGCAGGAGTTGATCGAACTGCGCAAGAAGCTGGAAAATCAAGACCCTCCCCACCTGTTCTAGCGGGATGGGTTGATCTGGTGCATCTGGTCTATCTGGTGTGTTCGGGCTGTCTCGTGTGTTTGGTTGTACGAAACTAACCAGATGAACCAGACAGACCGAATAGACCAGATAAACTGGACAGACCAAACAGACCAGCCGCTTCTCACGTTTCGCTATTCGTAGTCTACGCGCATGAGACAGAGTCCATGAGGAGGGGCGGTCTGGCCTGCTGCAGCTCGATCCCGAGACCTCAGGATTTCTAAGATACTATCGGGAGTCCGTTTGCCCAGCCCCACTTCGACCACCGTTCCAACTATCGCGCGGACCATGTGTTTCAGAAACCGGTCGGCGTAGGCCTCAATGAGGATCTGGTCGTCGTGGCGGATGACAGTCAGGCGTTGAAGATAGCAGATGGGATTGCTGTTGTTTGTGAGGCTTCCTTCGAAGGAGGAAAAGTCCTGTGCCCCGATTAGCGTCGCTGCCGCCTGTTGCATGGCAGCCTCATTCAACGGTCTGTAGATGTGCCAGACGAAGGCGCGGTCGATGGTGGGGCGGGCCTGGCGGTGGAGAATTCGATAGGCGTAGAGCTTACCTTGTGCATCGTGTTGGGCGTGAAAGCGGGCGTCCATGAGGGCGGAGGAACGAACCGCAATGTCTTTTGGTAGCACGGCATTCAGCGCCCGCATCCAGTTGGACGCGGGCCAATCCCGGTCGGTGCGAAAGCTCGCGACTTGTCCGAGCGCATGCACGCCGGAGTCCGTGCGACCTGCGCCGATGACGCGTACCGTGGCCTGGCTGACCTGGTGAATGGCTCGTTCGATGGCCTCTTGGATCGTCGGGCGATCGGGCTGGCGCTGCCACCCGGCGTAGCAGGTCCCATCGTATTCCAAGACTAGCTTGACCGTGGACATCGACGTGGAGGATAGAACAGTGCGGAGGTCATCGCGTGGCGAGTTTCGCAGAGGCGAGGAAGGTGTTGACGCCTTCCATGAGTGCTTCTGCCACGCGCGTTGTGAACATGCCGGTTCGGAGCAGATCTTCTTCGGCAGAGTTCGAGATATAGGCAATCTCAGCCAGGATACTGGGCATGCTGGTGAAGCGGAGCACATAGAAGGGTGCGGTTTTGACCCCATGGTCCACCAGGGAGTAGTGGCCGTTCAGGTTGCTCACCATGGCTTCCTTGGCGCTCCAGGCAAGTTCGAGGGATGCTTCGATCTTCTTCGCCGTCAGAAGATCGGCGACGAGATATTCCCATCCCACGCCGGTGCTGTTGAGCGGGGTTCCATTTTCACGGGCCGCCACTTCGAGCGCCCGTTGATCCTTTGCCTCTCCGAAGTGGTAGATTTCAATCCCCTTCACGGAGCGTTGTGGGTGTGAATTCACATGGATCGATACGAAGAGATCCGCCTCCTGCCCATTGGCAAACTTCGTCCGGTCTTCCAACTCGACGAACTCGTCCCGATCTCGGGTCATGAGGACGCGGACTCCCGGCTGCTTACTCAGGAGATTGCGAAGTTTCAACGCGACCTTCAGCGTAATGTCTTTTTCTTCCGTCCCACGCTGCCCACGTGCCCCAGGATCTCTCCCGCCGTGCCCTGGATCGATCACGATGGTCTTAAATGACTTGGCTCGCGGCTGAGCAGGTTGCTGAGGAGTGGGGAGTGTAAGTCCTAGGCCGGGTGTGGATTCAACAGGCGGAGCTGTCGGAGATTCATCGGGAGGCACCACATCGATGACAAGCCGGTGAGGATTCACCAATGTGAACAACTTGTAGCTTTGAAATGAGCCGGTTGGGAGAGAGACCTCAACAGTTCGATCGGAGCTCTGGGTGATGACAAAGGGCTTGGCAATCCTACCAGCTGTAAGTTTCGCCTTGGCGGATTGGCTCAAGGTGGCGTTGGGAATTTCGATGGTGACTCCCTCGGCCTGGAGTCGTGGATGTTTGCTGGGATGAGCCGTCGCGTCGAGATCGAGCACGAGTCTCGTCAACCCCGGCGAACTGGCTGTCCGGAGGTTCTGTATCGTCAGCAGGCCGAGCGTAGTGGGCGACAGGTGTACAGGGGAGGTGCGCGACCGTTCGGGCTTGGCAGGAAGCTCCTGACCGGCTGTACTCGTTGCCGCAACGGCGTGGTCGGGATGAAACAGGTCGAGGGCATGCCCAGGGAGGGCAAAGAGCCCAACCAGGAAGGCGAGGGTGAGGATGCGCCACAGGGCTGATCGCATGGATGTTCACTGCGTGTGATGGGATGGGATATAGAGTTTTTTCTCAGATGTTTGTGCTGTTGTCAAGAGAATTGGCCGTGCTAGCCCGCATTATTCATGAAGCTTCTGCTACAAGCGCGGATACGTGGCTGC
>DASVEA010000340.1:0-2792 GCA_036380815.1 Nitrospiraceae bacterium | reverse complement strand
CTTCCGGAAAAGCCGAAACCCATTCTACGGGTTTCGGCTTTTCTATTGCCATGCTCTCTAACAGGATGCTGAAAAAGTCCGCCAGCCCGTCTTGTTCATTTGGTCTGTCTCGTCTGTTTTGTTAATTTGGTTGTTTGATTTCTCTGGGTCAAGCAACAAAACAAACCAGATGGACTAGGGAGAAGGTTGCCGGTATCCTCACCTTTTCAGCTATGCTAAACTGCCGGCTGGTACACCGTGCACAAAATGCCTATGTCTCATCATCCGCGACTTGCTCTTGTCCTGCTAACCGGAATCACCCTGGCCTTGTCCGCCTGCGCCACAGGGCCTGACCTGGATTTAACGGTCCATGAATCCGAACAGGGTGGGGTGTATGTGGAGAGGATTCCCGATCGATCGTTCCAAGCCGCGCATCCCATTACTTTATCGGCAGATACGATGGCCCGGGTCCTTCGCGGCGTGGTTGTCAAGGAGGACCACGGGCTCCTGGGACGCCTAGTCGCCGGCAAGTCAGAGGCCGTTCGAGCGTTTAGGGACGAGGACGTTGAGTACCTGGCGCCGCTCCTGGCCGAAGGGCTCACCAGAGCTTCGGCAGACCAGCAGGTTGGGTTTCACGTCGTCCAAGTTGATGCGCCGATCTCTTCGAAATCCGCCGGGCCGACCTTCTGCCTGTCTTCTGTCCGTTTTCCCGGTGTCTGTGCGTCTGAGATAACCCAGGAAACGACGGGGGGCTCGCTCTACGCCTATGGACGATCGCTATATCTGACCTTGACCGGCTATCGCCACAGGACGGATCGGGCCGAATCGGAAAACCCGGCCAATCGGCCCGTTTACAATTCGACCAGACTGGCGAACCACACGGTACACTTCATCCCGGAATCCGCTAAGCGTCCCGATAGCTATCGCAACGCGCACTCAACTGACGCCACTCTGGTGATCGACTACAACCTGCTTGCCACAATGCCTGCCGCACCGGACATGCGGCCGACTGCCGTTCAACTACCGACGCCTGCGAAGGGGGAACCCACTCAGCGAGATACCGATCTGGATGCGCTACGGAAGGAAATGGAGGACATCAAGAAGAAACTGGCGGAACAAGAAGCCGAGCGGACCCGTTCCACCTCCTCGCCCTCTCCGAAGCCGACACCCTGATCGATCCCTTAGCAGGATACTGAAAAGTCCGCCAGCGCCGCCCCAAATACCCGTGAAGCGTCGCATATCGCCAGTAGCGTATGGTCTGGAATGGAGAGTGGGCGTCTTTACCCCGCAAGTTTCACATCTCACATCTTACCGCTGCGAGTACCACCGATAGCCTTTGTTCTCAGAATAGCTGGCTTTCGGGACTCCTCCAGGTTTTTCGAGTAACAAGACTTTGAAGTCGAGGAGGCCGAACCAGGCAGGATCTGCCACGTCGTGATAGTGGCAGCCGTGGAGTTTCGGGAGCATGTCGCCCAGGGCCTGTTGCAATTCCTTCTCCTGGTAAGCGCGCACGGTGAATGGTTTGTTCATGGCCTGGCAGAACCGCTGAATGCTATAGGCCGCGCCGGTGCAGAGCACTTTGGTGTCTGGTTTGATGGCGAGGAATTGGGGCAGCGAGAGATAGCGTTCTTGGAAGCCCAGCCAGCGGGTAGCCTGGCGCAGATGGCTATACTGGACTTCGTACTCCGTGTGGCCCGGTAATTTGACCGGTGCCGGCCAGCCTTCTTCGACCCCGAATTCAGTGAGAAAGGCCCTGCCGCCCGGCTTCAACACCCGCCAGAGTTCTGCCACGAATCGAAAGGGGCCGAGGTTGAAGATCACGTCCTCCGGCAGGTCCTTGCCCAGCGGCAGCTTCACGCGTCTGATCCAATCCAACGCTTCCTGATGCTTGGGCCTGTCGCCTGTTCCATCGAGGAGTTCTTTTCTGGTCAACTTCACCGGCGTCATGTCCGCCATGTTTTCGTTGTCGATGACGAGGTCGACGGAGTTATTTTTGAAGGGCAGCCATTCGCCGTTTGCGCGGGTGCCGATGCCGCCCCAGCCTCCGGCCTTGGCACGGGTGACTTGCAGCGTGAGAAAGGGCTGTGTGATGTCAAGGGAGATGTACCGGATAGTCTGCTTTTCAAACGGCAAGAGTTCCTTGCCCAACTCACAGGCGAGGTATCCAAGTCCGCCGCCCACTTCCACAATGACGTGGGGTTTGGGCGTGAACCAGCCCAGCTTCCGCAATTGCCGCATAAGCAGCCGGCCATAGGTCAAGCCGTTGAGCGTGTCGTTCGGCACCCGGAAGAGATGCGAGACGGTGGTTTCGATCAGGTCGAAATGGCCGTCGTCCTCGCCGCTATCAGTCAGTTCGTGGTGATGAAAGTCTTCAAGATGCTCTTCTCCCTCGAACCCGTCCTGTCCTGACCAGCCTTCCCGAACTTGTTGGAGGAGCAGATCCCACTTGGCCTTGTGGCGATGACCGCCGGGAGGCGCTATGCCGTAGTAACAGAGGGAGTAGGTGGGCAGGGACCAATGTTCCAAATGCCATTGTCCCGGTTGTCCGTCCGGTCCACAGATCCGCGTTCCGTATTTCTCCACCAGTGCCCTGACTGCCGTGTGGCCGTTCATCGCCTGTAACAGCTCCAGGCCGGTACGATTCAGTCGCACGATCGGTAAGTTGTCATCGAGGGGAGCAAACCACCATTCATCTTCGTTGTGCTGATAGGCGACGAGATCGGGGATGTGCCAGGCCAGGAGGTTGAGCACCTCTCCGGTGAGGCGGAGCGGTTCGTGAGGGGCGACAGCTGGCTTCATGATCGACCCGACCT
>DASVEA010000339.1:0-2768 GCA_036380815.1 Nitrospiraceae bacterium | reverse complement strand
TCCGCGAGCAGGAGGACGACCAGGTTGCCCATCCCATCCCTCCAAGCTCGCTCGTTATCTCTTCAGGGATGGGGGCTGATTGATCTTCCACTGCCCGCGTCCAACGAGGGCCTTCTGAGGCCGCGCGTTGCGCGAGCACAGAAGATCATCAGGCTCCATCCCCTCCTCTTTTCTGCGAGCAAGGAGGGCACCTGGCCGCTCCCTAGCCATCCTTCTGAGGCCGCGCGTTGCGCGAGCAAGGGGATCGTCCCAGCCACCCCGCTCCTTTTTCAGCATCCTACTAAAGGAAGAAGTTCCTCTAACGTCCTAATCACAATCCCGCCCGATGCCTGTGCGCGCCCTGCCCGATCCAGCAACACGCCCCTCAGCCCGGCCTTCGTCGCACCTTCCACATCGTCCCGGACACTGTCACCCACATGCATCGCTTCGTCCGGATCGACTGCATGTTTCTCGCGGGCAATCTTAAAAATCTTTGGCGCCGGCTTGGCGGCCCTGGCGAGGCTTGCAATCGTCACGGTATCGAAGAGGCCGTCGATGCCGAGCCCCCGCATCACCGGAAAGAGCCGGGAATCAAAATTGGACACGATACCCAGCTCGAACCCCTCTTCACGCAGCTTGGTCAGCACGGCATGCGTTTCAGGAAATAGCACCCAGGAACGAGGATCCTCAAACACCTGAAAGATCTGCTCGAAGAATTCATCAAACCGCTCGAACATCCCGACGCGATAAAACACGTTGTGGACGATGTCGAACCACCAGAGCCGTTCACATTGCTTCAACTTGAGAGGGTCCGTTGCGGCAAAGACCGGGGGCACCGCGTCGCGAAAGGCACGCTGAAAGGCTTGCGCAATCGATGCCTGCGAATCGGGAGTCTGCCGAAACCCGTGCTGAACCGCATACGCGAGGTAAATGTCCGCCACCGAACCATTAGTATGAAACAACGTCTCAGCTGCATCAAAAAAGATAACGTGGATGGGGGTCTTCATTGGTCGTGCAAATCCCACGAATGCCGGATTGTCGTCAGTTCAAAAATCCAATTCCTCCCATTATGACGGATGATGATGCAGAGGGATAGAGTACAATAACCCCGCGTCAACACAGGCTATTATGAGGATCGGGAGGCAAAGTGATGGTGACGGAGTGTGAGGGAGTTTGATTCAGAACCGGGACTACAACCGGGACTAAAACTGGGACCGGACCCGTGACCAGAAGAAGGGAGGCAAAGTCCTTGGTGCACTTGACCATGAGTGCGTGATCAGGGTGTAAACGGTGCGCTCAACGAGTCACCGTATTAATTTTTCACAACTGATCTATTTTGACCAGATTCCCTCCCTCCAGGGGGCGTACCTTCGACGCTAAAGGCTGTCATGGGGCCCCCAGTCCTCCCGGACGCTAACCTCTCTCACGACGGCAAACACGAAGGGCTTAATCACGAAGCATTATTGGGTCAATAATCCAGGCGAATAATTATGACCTGTTTACTGTCTTTCATGTTTTCCCTGAGTCTCATGACACCGTGCGAGACATCGGTCCGCACGGGCCTGGATCGTGCGTCTGCGTCCGTAGAGACCCCAATCCGTCCGTTCAGTATTGCATTTGAACAAGACACCCGAGCCTATGTGAAGCTTGATAGGTATGAGTTATCCCTCGACTTGTGGCGGATGCCGAGTGCCACAACCCCGCGTCCTACAATGGGCATCGACTTGTGGTCACTCATGATGGGGATTGACTTCTGATGACCCACCGCAACAGTCATCGTCTCTGGCTGGGCTTTCTTCTTGTCGGACTCGTTCCCAATTAGGGGAAGCGTGGCAGGGTCGCTCACCTGTTACAGCCTGAAGGATCTCAAAGGCCGTGACGGTAACGCTTCCGTTCGAAAACTTCCACAATGGCCGCCATCTACCACATGTTGGAGACCGTGGCTTCTTCGAGTGACATGGTTTCGCGTTTGGGGCGGTCTTTGCTCATTGGCCTTTCGGCTTCCACTGCCGTGCCCGCTTTTTCCCTTCGGCGATTTGAACGGAAGTCATGTGAGCCGCGATCTCATCTCGGTTTTCTGCGGCTTGGTCCCGCCACTCGTCCTCGACTGATTGGGCTGCGGCGATGCAATACCACATGTAGGCCAGCACATCATCTCGGGTCACGCCGTGTCCAAATTCATACAACCCACCGAGGTTGATCTGTGCACCCGCGTGTCCCTGTGCAGCGGCTTTCTCGTACCACATCCGTGCCGTGGCAAAATCCTGCGGTACCCCTTTTCGGAAATCATAGAACATTCCGAGGTAGTACTGGGCGCTTGCATGCCCCTGCTCGGCCAGCGGTCTAAACTCACGCAAGGCTGTTGCGAAGTCTCCACGGTTATAGGCATCCTCGCCAGACTTATAGTCAGACCATGTGGGAGTGGCGAGAAACACGAACGAGAGCACAAGGGGGATGGTGAATCGGAGCGACATCGGGCCTCGCAGGGAGGCGTATTCTAGGAGGATGCGAAGAAGGGCGCAAGGGCCCTTTAGTGGGAAATGGTTGTATTTCAACTCACCGCGACCTCGTTGAGGATGTCACCGGAGAGTCGGCACCTCCACATGGACATAGGGGGTGTGCCAGGGACCGTGGCGAGTGAAGCGCGAGAGCTGGATGGTTGCTCTTGGTAATCTAGTCTATTTGGTTTGTATGGTTGAACGAGACCGACCAGATGAACCCGTCCGACCAGTCGCGCTCCTCTATCCTGCTGACAAGACGTTCTAGGTCTCCATCTCAGACAGGTCTTA
>DASVEA010000338.1:0-3649 GCA_036380815.1 Nitrospiraceae bacterium | reverse complement strand
GCTAGTCGGTCCGAGCGGGGCTGGAAAGAGCACCACGCTCAAATTGCTGATGCGGTTTTACGATGTGACGCAGGGAGCCATCACCATTGATGGATACGATATCCGCGACCTGCCCTTGGCCTTTCTTCGAAGTCAAATCGGGCTGGTCCAGCAAGAGCCATTCTTGTTCAATGGCACGGTGAGAGAGAATATTCTGTACGGTGACCTCTTGGCCGGGCAGGACGAGGTTGAGGCGGCGGCGAAGGTGGCCCGTGCGCATGACTTCATCATGGCTCTTCCGGACGGGTACGATACCTGGATCGGGGAGCGCGGCGTCAAGCTCTCCGTCGGGCAGCGGCAGCGTGTATCGATCGCCCGTGTGATCCTGAAGGACCCTCCGATCGTCATGTTCGATGAAGCCACGTCCAATATCGACACGGAGACCGAGGTCAAGATTCGTGAAGCACTGGACGATCTCACGAAAGGACGGACAACGATCATCATTGCCCATCGCCTCTCCACCATCCATGGCGTCGATCGAATCATTGTCGTCGATCACGGCCGTGTCGTAGAAGACGGGACGCATGCGGCGTTGATCGGGCATGAAGGGGTGTATGCCCGGCTGTACGACGCCCAATTCCAAGTCTAACGGCCAAGATGCTGAAAAAGGGAGCGGGGATGGAGCCTGATGATCTTCTGTGCTCGCGCAACGCGCGGCCTCAGAAGGCCCTCGTTGGACGCGCGCAGTGGAAGATCAGTCAGGCCCCATCCCTAAAGAAGTAACGAGCAAGCTTGGAAGGAGCATTATAGAAAAGTGGTCGCTCGATGCGCGCACTCGAGGATCGACCAGGCTACCCTTAATGAGATAGGCGAGCACAGGAGATCAACAGTCCGCCATTCCACTTCTCATCGCTTCCACTTGATGCTGCAGCCAATGCTGGCCTTCTGGTTCCTGTCGACCGGATTCCCGGCGAGCACCGCGTCGATCGCGGTGCGCAGATCGCGGCCGGTCACCGGCTTGTTGCTGCCTGGGCGACTGTCGTCGAGCTGCCCGCGATAGACCAGCTTCCGTTCCCGGTCGAAGAGATAGAAATCCGGGGTGCAGGCTGCCCGATAGGCCTTCGCCACGTCCTGTGTTTCGTCAAAACAGAAGGGAAAGGTGAAGCCCAGTCGTTCGGCCATCTCCTTTAGCCGAGGCGGCGCGTCATCCGGATACTGCACCGGATCGTTGCTGCTGATGCCGATGATGCCAAGGCCTGTTTCCCTGTAGTCCCGCCCCATCTTTGCGATCCCATGCTCGACGTGCACCACATAGGGACAGTGACGGCAAATGAACATGATCAGCAACGCGGTCTTGTCGGCAAAGGAGTCGAGCGAGTAGATCTGGCCGCTCACGACATCGCGCAACGAAAACGGAGGAGCGGTCGTGCCGAGCGAAAGCATGACGGACGCCATAGCCATGGTACCTCCTTCTCGATCCTTTCCCGCGACGCTCTGAAGATGCCGCACTGTGATCGCTTCGTCAAGAGGCGCGTCGGTATCCACTCCATCCTCGATCTCCCGGCATGAAGTACTCTTTCCCACTATGGTAGGCTCGTAACGCATTGCATCACATCAAGAGAGGGCATTGCTGTGAAACAGGGCTATCGGTTGATCATTGTGGACGAGGCTGGCGTGCTGGTCTCTGAATTCCAACTGACGGAGAACGCCCTGGCCCAGCCCGAGGCCTTTGTCGCGGCGCTAAAGCTGTCGCTCGAGGACATTGAAGAGGAGGAGCCGTGAGTCTCCGCCGGTTGTCCCAACTGTGTACAATACCGCATCAGTGTGTGTGACAAGGGAGCTTGCCGATGCAATACGTTCATCTCGGTCGGTCGGGAGTGAGAGTCAGCCGGCTCTGTCTTGGCACGATGAACTTCGGCCCGGAGACGAGCGAGGCGGACAGTTTCACCATCATGGATCGGGCCCTAGAGTTGGGCCTCAACTTTTTCGACACGGCGAACGTCTATGGCTGGAAGGTGGGCGAAGGGTGGACGGAGCAGATCGTGGGGCGTTGGTTCGCCCGGGGCGAGGGACGGCGTGAGAAAGTCGTCCTGGCAACGAAAGTGTTCGGTCGCATGGGCGAGTGGCCGAATCAGTCTCGCTTGTCGGCCCTGCACATCAAGCGGGCCTGCGAGGACAGCCTGCGGCGTCTTCAGACTGACTGTATCGACTTGTATCAGATGCATCATGTCGATCGGGAGACGCCATGGGATGAAATCTGGCAGGCGATGGAGCAGTTGGTCCAGGAAGGCAAGATTCTGTATGCGGGCAGCAGCAATTTTGCCGGCTGGCACCTGGCCCAGGCGCAAGAACTGGCCCGCAGCCGCCACTTCCTCGGCCTGGTGTCCGAACAGAGTCTCTACAATCTGAATGAGCGCACGATCGAACTGGAAGTGATTCCGGCCTGCGAAGCCTATGGTATCGGCCTGATCCCCTGGAGTCCGCTCGCGCGTGGGCTGCTAGCTGGGGCCTTGGAACCGGCGAAGGTCGGTCGGCGCGCGAACGAAGATCTGAAGAAAGACATCGAGAAATATCGTCCCAAGCTGGAAGCCTATGAGGCGCTATGCACACAACTCGGCGAGCGCCCGGCCGATGTGGCGCTCGCCTGGCTTCTGCACCAAAAGGCCGTCACGTCGCCGATTATCGGACCGCGCACAATGGAGCAATTAAACGGCACAATGCGCGTCCTGAGTCTCACATTGAGCCAGGAGACACTGAAACGGCTCGACGATATCTTTCCCGGCCCAGGCGGCGCGGCACCGGAAGCCTACGCCTGGTGACAACGGCTCAGCCTGTCACGATCTGCGCATGTTGCACTCCCGTGGTCATTGCTGGACCTTGCATCCTCGACGCGGTCCTCCTAGAATACGCCTCCCTGCGAGGCTCCCATGCCTTTCACGCTTCGTCCCTACCGTCGCTTCCCCGTGCAATGTGCTGTCACTTACAACGCGGGGCGCTTCCTCAAGCTGCCTCTAGCTTACATTTTTGGGTTCTGGTTCCTGATCACACTTCTGGTGTTGAGTAGTGGACCAGTGTATGCGGGGTGGGTGTTGACGAGTGGTGACGATGAAGCAGGACTGACTGTGTACGTCGATCCAGATTCCATTCGCCAAAAGGGGAAGCTGGCGAAGATGTGGCAACTGTACGACTACAAGACTGTACAAACAGTGGCGGGGGATTCGCTTTTGTCTTTCAAACGATACAACGAATACGATTGTACGGAAGCGCGGACACGTATGCTTGCGTATACGTGGTTCTCGGGCAACATGGGAAGTGGTCACGTGGTTTACAGTACCCCGGACGAGCAACAGTGGGAACCGGTTGTACCGCGTAGCATCAATCAAACGCTGTGGAAAGTGGCGTGCAGTAAGAAGTGATCCTGCCTGAGGGCACTACCGTCAATCACAGGCTAGTTAAGGACGGTTGCTGCAGAAGAAGATTCTGCCGTGAGGGAAGTATTGGGATCATTGCTTGACCTTGCACTTCACGCCTGACGGACTGTCCTTCACTGCACGCATCCGCTCCATCCCAACTTGTTTCTCAAGGGTAGCCTGGTTGATCCTCAATTGCGCGCGTCCAACGAGGGGAGTCCGCGACCGCGCGTTGCGCGAGCACCTTTCTGATGTGATTC
>DASVEA010000337.1:0-2089 GCA_036380815.1 Nitrospiraceae bacterium | reverse complement strand
GGTTTTTCTTGACGGTGCATTCAGCGTCAACACATAGACTTGCGTGGTGTTCTTCATACTATCCCCCTGATGCTGGTTACCCATGGCATGGACGTTTCCTCGACGAATGCACCACGGATTCGCCCGCATCCGCTCAGATTGCGCGAAAGCCAGCGCGCCTCTTACTCAAGGCCATGATCGTGTTGTTCAATCTATGCTTTCGGCCACTACGCCACTTCGGTCACGGCTGCCGTGCTCTGAGGGGGCTGGGCCGCTGCGGCTGGCGCTGTCTGCATAGACGCCTTCAGCTCATCAATAGCCCTCTCAACGTCTGCTTCCGTCGATCCAAACCGGTCTCCCATCACCTTCATAGCCTGAGTGATCGCTTTCTTCATCTTCGTAATTTGTTCGTCGGGTGTCATCGCGTCTCTCTTTCATAGGTTGGGGGCCTGAACCGAGAAGTCCGCTGCATGTCCGCGGACTCGTATGTCCTCAAGGAACCGATCCACTTCCGTCTTGGTGGTCGAGCCCGATGACCGCAGCACTTCAGAAACACTCTGGCGTAGGAGCGGCGGAGACTGGGGAATCAAACGCGCAGAAAGGAGGCAAGAGGCGCGAGGGATGGGACAGTCAGCGAGGCTCAACACAACACAATCCCATGTTAGACGCCATGGAAGGCCTGGTCAAGCGGTATTACGCGCGGACGGGATACTCCAATGATTCTGCGGGTTCTCATTCAAATAGATACTCGAGTCCGCTGCACAACGCTTTCTGATTTTGGCGCAAGCGACTACTCTAAGTTAACTTCGGCAGCCTGTACGTGCACCTCAACCGAGTGCTCCTGACGGTCGTCCACAAGAGGAATAACCTTATCCTGTCGCTCGACGCCATCGACAGTCACGCTCATCTCGCCGTTCCCCGCGCGCGTTTGCAGAACGGTAATATGGTAGACGGTTTCCCGGTATCGGTAGTGCAACGTGAACCCCTTCCAATCCGCGGGGAGGCACGGAGCCACGCGTAGCTTGTCGACTTCAAGCTTCAGCCCAAGGAGTGATTCCACGATAAGCCGATACATCCAACCTGCCGAGCCCGTGTACCAGGTCCAACCACCGCGGCCGATGTGCGGCGAGACCGCGTAGACATCGGCCGCGACGACGTAGGGTTCTACTTTATAGGTCGCGACTCCCTCCGGAGATTGCGCATGGTTTACCGGGTTGATCATAGCCAACAGTTCCCACGCGCGCCGTCTGTCGCCCAATGCGGCGAACGCCATCGCCGCCCAGATCGCCGCATGCGTATACTGCCCCCCATTTTCTCTCACCCCCGGGACGTACCCCTTTATATAGCCAGGATTAAGATTTGACTTGTCGAACGGCGGATCCAACAGTTGGATCAGCGCATGGTCCCGGCGAACGAGGCGCCGATCCACCGCGTCCATGCCCATGCGTGAGCGCGTGGCGTCTCCCGCCCCTGAGAGAACCGACCAGCTTTGCGCAATCGAATCGATCTGGCATTCAGGATTACTTGCCGATCCAAGCGGCGAGCCATCGTCAAAGTAAGCACGGCGATACCACTCTCCATCCCAGCCATGTTGCTCGATATTCTGGCGGACGTCCGCCGCCTCCTTTTGACAACGTTCCGCGAAGGACTGGTCACCACGCAGGCGTGCAACCTTAGCGAACTGTATGAGCACGTCATACAGGAAAAATCCCAACCAAATGCTTTCGCCTCTGCCTTGTTCGCCGACCATGTTCATGCCGTCGTTCCAGTCACCGGAGCCGATGAGTGGGAGGCCGCGCTCCCCACGTGTGAGGCCCTTCAGGATGGCTTGCACGCAGTGTTCGTACAAACTGGCCGCTTTTTCAGACCGGCCAGGTAGATCGTAATACGAGTCCTCCTGCTGGTTGACCGGGCGGCCTTCGACGAAGTGGACGAGTTCATCCAAGATCCCGCTATCCCCTGTGCTCAGTACGTAGCGGCATGTCGCCAGGGGCAGCCAGAGGTAATCATCCGAACAGTGCGTACGCACGCCCCGGCCTGAGGGGGGATGCCACCAGTGCTGGACATCGCCTTCCTGAAACTGTCGGGATGCGGACATCAGAAGATGCTT
>DASVEA010000336.1:0-3368 GCA_036380815.1 Nitrospiraceae bacterium | reverse complement strand
CTGACGCACCAACTGATGAAGCGCCTCTGTTTCCGTAAAACGGACTTCTTTCTTCGTGGGGTGCACGTTGACATCGAGTCGATCCGGTTCGATATCCAGAAAGAGCACGAACGTCGGGTGATGCCCTTTGGGAAGAAACGATCCATACCCATCCATGACCGCATGAAACACGGTCGCATTGCGGATGGGACGCCGGTTCACAAACAATTCCTGTGGAATTCTCGAGGACCGCGCATGGATAGGATCGACCATCACGCCACGGATCGACAATCCCGCTGTCCGGCCTCGCACCTCGATCGTCCGATCGAGAAACCCCTGGCGAAATACTTGGAGGATACGATCACGATCCGTTGTCACGGCAGGATAGTTGAAAATCTCCTGACCGTTATGGGTCAGGCGGAAATGCACCGATGGCCAGGCGAGGCTTGCGAGTTGCACGACATGACTAATATGGGAGAACTCGGTCGTGGGCGACTTAAGAAACTTCTTTCTGGCCGGCTGATTGAAAAATAGATTGGAGACGTCGATCCGGGTGCCAGACACGGCGGGCGCATCCACGATAGAACCGCCTGCTCCTGCGACCAGGGTGAGCTGTGACCCCACCATATCCTGGCTAGTCGCGGTCGTCACCAGCACATGGGAGACGGACGCAATGCTCGGTAACGCCTCGCCGCGAAAACCCATCGTCGTTACCGAGGCGAGGTCCCGATCGGACCGGAGCTTGCTGGTGGCATGCCGTTCGAAGGCACGGGGAAGATCGGCACGGTTGATCCCCTCTCCATCATCCGTAACTCGAATGAGGGCCAGTCCTCCATTTTTCACATCGATCGTAATGTGCAGGCCCCCTGCATCAAGACTGTTTTCCAGTAATTCTTTGACGACGGCGGCAGGGCGCTCGACGACCTCGCCGGCTGCGATACGGCTGACTACATCTTCTGGGAGGACATGGATCTTGGCGGTGCAACTGGCGGCGGGCATGACGCTAAACTCCAGGGAATGTCGGGATCAAGGCAGCTACCACGAACCGTCTCGATAGACGTCCGATCATCGAATATCGGCCAGCTTATTCTTGGCCAGCTTGGCCTCGTCCGACGTGGGAAATTCTTCGATGACCCGCTTAAGATTCTTCTTCGACTTGGCGAGATCTCCGGTTTCTCCCGCCGCGAGCCCCGATTTGAAGAGCGCCGCCGGCACCTTCTCGTTTCCCGGATACTCCGTCGAGAGGTATTCGAACGACTGCATCGCGCGAACATAATCTTTTTGCTGGTAGTAGGACTCTCCCAACCAGTAATAGGCATTCGGCGTCAGCGACGTGCCAGGAAAGTCTTTCACAAATCGCTGAAAGCCCGACACGGCAAGATCGTATTTCCCGTTGAGATAGTCGTTGTACGCCAGATTGAACGCCGACGTCGGGGTAATTGTGGGAACGCCGGGCACCATAGTCGGCACATCTGCAGAGGAGGTCGGCTTCTGTGGTTTGGAGGGACGTGCGGGGTCGATTTGAAATGGCTCCACCCTGGGCATAACCGGAATACCCGATGTCTCGTCGGATTTTGCCAACCGGCCCTCTAACTTTTGGATCCGCGCAGACAGATCATCGAACTTCGGATCCAGCCTCGACCTCGCAGGATCGCTATCCTTCACGCGCTCCAGCGACTCCACGCGCCGCTGTAGCGCATCCAGCCGCTTTTGATCTTGATCTTGAGACTTCGACACCGTCGCCAAATGATCACGCAATTCCACAAAATCCGCGTGCTTGGCACAGCCGGCGAGCCACAGCATCGCCCCTGCCATGAAAACGACCAACCCCCATGAACCAGTTTTCTTGCGCAGCACTGTTATCGCGACTCCTTCAACTGGGATAGTTTATCGGACGCTTTTCCCGCCTCTGGACTCCGTGGATACAACGTCACCACCTGTTTGAAAGCCGAAGAGGCGCGCATCTTATCTTTCATCGCCAGGTACGCATACCCTTTCTTCAAGATCGCCGATGGTACTTTCTCACTGCGGGGGAAATCCAGTTCGACGCGGTCATACGAATCGATTGCCTGTCTATAATCTTTCTTGCCGTAGTACGATTCACCGAGCCAAAAGCGCGCGTTTGGAGACAGATCCGAGTTCTGGTAATCACGCAAAAATTCCGCGAACCCCTGCCGGGCTCCATCCAAATCCCCATCACGAAACAGTGCCAGTAGACGTTCGTACTCGACCTTATCAGAGCGCTCTCCGCTCTGGCTGACTTGCGGGCGCGCCGACTCCATGGAATCGACTGCCGAGGTCACCGCCTCACCCGATTGTCCCGTTTCAGCTTGCGCAGAGAGCGAAGCCGTAGGCATTGCCTGATCAACATTTGGGGTTTCCGACGAAGGTACCACCGCCGATCGATGGGCCGGCTTCGTGGTTGACTGACGTGCCCCTCCCTTGCTTCCCCCTCGTACATGCGCATCCTGCACGACCTGATCAACGGCCTTGGAGAGGGCATCCAAACGACGGTCCTGTTCATCGAAACGGGCAGCAAACTTTTGCGCGACAGATGCGACACTCTTATTGACCTCGCCTAAATAACCGGTCACGGCCTTGTTCGTCTCATTGATATGGGTTGCCGACGCTTTGCTCGCCTGCTCTTCTTGGCTCACCCGCTCGCTCAATCCTGTCAGCGCCTTATGCTGCTCTTCCAGACGCACGTCGAGACTCTTGGCAAGTCCGCTGTTCGTCTTCTGCACGACCTCAATGATCTCCTTACGTATCGCCTCCACCTGTCGGCTCACGTCGTCAAGGCGAGCGTTCACGTCTATGCGGAGCTGATCGCGATCCTGCTTATTTTTGACATCTTGAGCATTGAGGCTCTCGCGCACCTGGTTGTAGCGATTTGTGCTATCCGCCTCCAGCTTGCCGGCCAACTGTTCTAGCCGCTTGGTTTGTTGCTCAAGTTGCGCAGAGCGCTGCTTGAGGTCTTCCTGCTTGGCCTGGAGTTCCTGAGCTTGGTGCAACGCACGCTCAAGTTCGCCACGCAACTGCGGCAACTCCTGCTCCCGGAGCACCGAAATTTCCTGACTCTGTCGCGCACGGGTCTGTGCCGACTCATCGCTCGACTGCTTGATGCGCTGCTGAAGATTCTTCTCCGCCTGTTTGAGATCAGCTTGTTGGGCGATGCAGCCGGTCGACAACAAGGCCCAGATCAGACAGATCGTCGTCCAGATTCCCTTGGTATCCCAATGGTTCCACATTGTTCCACCCACGTATGATAAAGAAATCTGCTGTCTCTTCGCGGACAACGGAGTCACAGCCGCCGCGACAATAACCATGTTGCCTACTTCCCGGTCTTCACCGCTAGATGTCCTCGCCGATTCTGCTGGTAGCACGACTCT
>DASVEA010000335.1:0-4244 GCA_036380815.1 Nitrospiraceae bacterium | reverse complement strand
GAGATCCATGTGATTTCCGGCTATCGGTCACCCGAATACAATGCGCAGCTCGTGAAGCGGAGCAGGCGCGTCGCGCAGCACAGCCTGCATGTCCAGGGACAGGCGCTCGACTTTTATGTTCCCGGTGTCAAGCTTCGCGAGATTCGCCGTGCCGCGTTGAGGCTGCAGTACGGCGGGATAGGATTTTATCCACGCGCGAAGTTCATCCATCTCGATTGCGGTCCTTTCCGTACCTGGTAGCTCCCTTCCTCGCAGGATGCTGAAAAATTCCGCCAGCGTCGTTCTCGGCTCATCACAATCCTCAACGTACCCCTGAGGGTACGCCTCCGGTTATGACTCGCCTGCGGCCTTGCTGGACAGCCTTTTTGAGCATCCTGCTAAATCAGATTCGTTTCAGGAATATTACCGACAGAGGTGGGAGTGTGACTGCGAGCGAATGAGGCATCCCGTGGGAGGGGATGGCGCTCGTATGAAGGCCTCCAGAATTTCCCACATTGCTTCCCCCGTAGATTGAGGCATCGCTGTTCATCAGTTCACGATAGTTGCCTTCGCCAGGTACGCCGACTCGATAATTGTAGCGGGGAACAGGGGTGAAGTTACACAAGCACAATATCTGATTATCCTGATTCTTGGCTTTTCGGAGGAAGGCGATCACGGAATGGGCCGCATCGTGAAAGTCGATCCACTGGAAGCCGGTCCAGTCGTGATCGAGTTCGTGCAGTGCCGGCTCCTGGCGGTAGAGGTGGTTAAGGTCTCGTACGAGCCGTTGGAGCCCCGCGTGCCGCTCGAAATCGCAGAGATGCCATTCCAGGCTGGTGTCATGGTCCCACTCGCGCCACTGCCCGAACTCTCCGCCCATGAACAGCATTTTCTTGCCGGGATGCCCGTACATGAGGCCATAGAGTGAACGGAGGTTGGCAAAGCGTTGCCACTCGTCGCCGGGCATCTTGTCGAGCAGCGCCCGCTTTCCATGCACCACTTCATCGTGCGAGAGCACCAGGACGAAGTTTTCATTGAAAGCATAGAGGAGCCCAAACGTAATCTGATTCTGGTGAAAGGGTCGGTGGACGGGATCATGGCCGAAGTATTTCAACATGTCGTGCATCCAGCCCATGTTCCACTTGAACGTGAAGCCCAGTCCTCCGGCATAGGTGGGGCGTGAGACTCCCGGCCAGTGCGTGGATTCCTCGGCAATGGTCATAGCGCCAGGGAAGTCACGGTGGACCAGGACATTCAAGTCCTTCAGCAGCGTGACGGCTCCGATGTTTTCGTGCCCGCCGAACTGATTGGGAATCCATTCTCCCTCCTTCCGGCCGTAATCGAGATAGAGCATCGAGGCGACAGCATCCACGCGCAAGCCGTCGATATGGTATCGATCCAGCCAAAAGAGCCCGCTGTTGAGAAGGAAGTTCCGGACCTCTACGCGATCGTAATTGAAGATGCGGCTGTGCCAGTCCGGATGGTAGCCGAGCCGTGGGTCGGCATGGTCGTAGAGATGTGTGCCGTCAAACTGGGAGAGACCATGCGGATCGTCTGGAAAGTGCGCGGGGGTCCAGTCCATCAGCACACCGATTCCGGCCTGGTGTGCCGTATCGACAAAGGCCATGAAGTCTTCGGGAGAGCCGTGCCGGCAAGTGACGGCGAAATAGCCGGTGGTCTGATAGCCCCAGGATCCATCGAACGGGTGCTCGGTAATCGGCAACAGTTCGACATGGGTATAGCCCATATTCTTCACGTATGGGATGAGCTTTGTAGCAAGCTCTGAATAGGTCAGCCAGCGATTCCCTTCTTCAGGGATACGCATCCACGAGCCGAGATGGACCTCGTAAATTGAGAGGGGCGCGGCGAGCGGGTCTTGCTGTGCCCGCGCTGTCATCCAGGACTGGTCCTTCCAGCGATAAGGAGAAAGTGCGCGGACGATCGAGGCGGTCTTGGGGCGCAGCTCCGATGCGACCGCATAGGGATCGGCTTTCAGGAGCGGTGCGTCATGATGGCGTGAACGAATTTCATATTTGTAGAGCGTGCCGTCTGGAAGGTCGGGAATGAAGAGTTCCCAGAGGCCGGTTGTTCCGCGGTTTGTCATGGGATGGCGGCGGCCATCCCATTCATTGAAGTCGCCCACAATACTCACTCGCTCAGCGTTCGGCGCCCAGACGACAAAATGGACTCCAACGATACTCTGCACCGTCCGGAGATGGGCGCCCATCGTGTCGTAGGCCTTGAAGAAGGTTCCCTCGGCGAAGAGGTGCAGCTCAAAGTCCGTGAGGAGAGGCGGAAAGGCATAGGGATCGTGCCGCTCCGAGACCTGTCCCGCATGGTTGGTTATGCGGAGACGATAGGGGCCGGTTCCGAGCGGCCCCGGAACGATCGCTTCGAACAGACCGGCCTCATGGAGGCGCGTCATGGGAATGGGCTGTCGACCTGGCTCACCGAGGAGTAGGGCAACGTCGTTGGCTTCCGGCAAGAAACACCGAATTGCAACGGTAGGGGAACTGCCCTGGGTCATCGGATGGGCACCAAGAATTGCGAGGGGGTCCCAGTGGTGACCCTGGACGAGCTGTTCGAGTTGATCGAGCGGCAAGCCTGACATGAGAGGAGACTCCTCAGTGTGTAGGCCGTATCGTAAGTGGGGCGAGCCAGGAATGGAAGAGGAAAACGCATTGAGATTCCAGCCCGCAAAACGCAGTGTCTTGTGGCTGGTTAATCAACGTCCGTTCCCGTTATGTTAAAAGCCGCTCATCACAAGGCTGAAATGTTCTGAATCAGACGTGCTGGCAGCCATGGTTCTTCTCTGGACTGCAGCAGGGTAAGGCCTCGGTGTCCTTTTGTTGTGGGGAGCGGGTATTGTCCATGCGGTTTTCGGCGTGTTATTCTTGTCCGTCCTTTCGGGAACGAGACGGTAAACTAACGGAGCGTGGGTCGGTCGATAGGGTTCTGTGTGTGAATTAGTACCCTCCAGTACGATCACGTCAATCTCGGGAATTGGTGAAAGGAGGCATGTCGTGAAGAAGTCGATTATAGGTTTGGTGGTGTTGACGATGGTGACGCTTTCGAGTGCCCTGGTTGGGGCACAGGATAACAAACTCCCTGCCCCGCAAATCAATACGCGTCCCGTGGCGCCTCATCCCGACGCGACCCACTGGACCTACGAAGGCGAAAAGGGCCCTCAGTTTTGGGGTAAACTCGACCCGGACTTTGCGCTCTGTGCAGAGGGCCAGAGCCAGTCGCCAATCGATATTGCAAAGACCGCTTCGGCGTCGCTGCCGAAACTCCGAGCGAAATTCAGTCCGGCGAACTTACGGATCGTGCACCACGAGCACATGGCCGACGAGATCAACAACGGCCACACCATCCAGGTCAACTATTCGGAAGGCGATACCATGACCATTGGAGACACAAGCTACGAGCTCATCCAGTTCCACTTCCATGCTCCGAGCGAGCACACTGTCCACGGCAAGCATTACCCGATGGAGATGCATTTTGTGCACAAGGCTCCGTCAGGCGCCCTAGCGGTCGTCGGCGTGTTCATCGAGAAAGGCGCCCACAATCCGGCCTTCGAGCCTATCTTTTCGAACCTTCCAACGCAAAAGGGGGTGGAATCACACTTCGAGCATGTCCAGGTAAATGTGGACGATTTCCTTCCACACAGCAACAAGAGCTACCGTTACGACGGTTCGCTGACCACCCCGCCTTGCTCGGAGGGGGTAAAGTGGATCGTGATGCAGTCGCCTATCCATCTCTCGGCGGCGCAGATCCATTGGTTCACGTCGCGCATCGAAGGAAACAATCGACCAGTGCAACCCTTACACCACCGTCTGACCGTGTCCGATGCGGTTGCAGAGGAGGTGATGGCGAGGTGACGCGCTACGGGACGGGCAGATGGAACAATAAGTCAGCGGCCATGGTCCTACTCGCGCCGCGGCAGGATTGAGCCTCGGTCCTGCTCAAGGTTCTACGCAACACCGGTGTGGTTGAGGCGAATTGGGACAATTCGCTTGCGGCTTCTGTTGCAATCTTCCTCACTGGACCGTTTTCCATCTGAATCTGCTTCCTCTAGATATCTGAAGAATTTCAGGATCAGAACAAAGCGGTGCTCTCTTGTAGACTACGTATAAACGGCACCGCTTTTGCTTCGTGGTATTGCAGGATTTTCGAGAGCGGCCTCTTTCCCCTGACCACCAAGCGCAGGGAAACGACAGACAATTATTTTTAATCACAAGGAGGAACCCATGATTCACCTACTG
>DASVEA010000334.1:0-4469 GCA_036380815.1 Nitrospiraceae bacterium | reverse complement strand
GAACGTTATGGAGCAAGGGTTCCCGTCGTCTTGCTCGACGAGGTCGAACACTTCACAGGGAAAGTGACAGAAGGAGAGCTACGTCGAGCGATCAAAAGAGCGCGGTGGAGAAGACCGATAAGCCGGATTCTGTCCCGCCTGGGATATGCTCCCACACGGGGGTGATCATTTCTCTGGGATTCGAGTTACCTCGAACCTCAAGCGACCTACCCGAAGACCTCGGCCGGGCCAGCCGGTCGCCGACGTTCCGAAGAACGCCGACAGGTGTCTTCCTATTTGGCCTTGCATCGGGCGACGCTTACCCTGCCGGTGATGTTGCCACCACCGCGGTGGGCTCTTACCCCACCGTTTCACCCTTACCTGAGCCAAGGCAACCGGATTGGAATCCCGTCGCCTTGGCCATCGGCGGTCTGTTCTCTGTGGTGCTGGTGTCGGATCGCTCCGCCTGGGAGTTACCCAGCGCCCTGCCCATGAAGTCCGGACTTTCCTCTCGCAGCGTCGCCACCACGAGCGATCACCCAGTCTTCTCCCTCGCGCCAGAATACTATAGGACTGGATGTCCGCGCTTTCAAGGGCCACCACGAATGCCTTGGCCTATTGCACGGCCGGCAAGAACGCCGTAGGCACCGGCTGCTTGGCCTGGTAAATAGCCATGGCCTCCGGCATCCACTTTTTCAGCTGGTCGATGCGGGTCTCGTGGCTCGGGTGCGTGGACATAAATTCTGACGGCCCGCCGCCACCGGACATCTGTCCCATCCGTTCCCACAGAGCCACCGACTCGCGCGGATCATAGCCGGCGTCCGCCGCGAGCAGAATCCCGATATAGTCCGCTTCCGATTCATGCTTTCGGCTGAAAGGCAGCAACACGCCGACTTGCGCCCCCACACCAAGCGCAGCCATCGCCGATTGCCCCAACATCCCGCCCCCGCCTGCCGCCCCGGCTGCCACGCCAATGACCTGAAGCCCGGCATTCGTCAGTTGGCCCTGGCTCATCCGTTCTGCACCGTGTCGGGCCAAGGCATGGACGACTTCATGCCCCATGACGGCGGCCAGCCCTGCTTCAGTCTCGGCCATGGGAAAGATGCCGGTATACACCGCCATCTTACCGCCAGGCAACGCAAAGGCATTCGCCGTCTTGTCATCCTTGATGACCGTCACTTCCCACTGAAACCGGTTTGCCATCTCGGCATACTTCGAACCCTTGGCCGCTTCAACGATGCGGGCCGCCACACGCTTGACTGGTTCTATCTCGCGCGGATCTTGCGACTGTCTGAGCTTGGGATCGTTCTTCACCTGGCTATACGCCTGTGCGCCTAATTGCATCTCCTTGGATACCGAGGTCATCAACAACTGTGATCGCCCGGTGTATGGATTCGTTTCGCACCCCCCGACCACCGCCACTCCCAGCCCCGCGACAACCAACAGCACTCCGCGAGAGAACGACACCCATGCCTGCATCGCACATGCTCCTTGAGAATGACCCGTTGCCTACGATTCGAGAAATTGACCGTCCTTTGAGGCTCTGTTAGATTACCCCGCCGCTCTGAGATTTTCTACTAAGGCCATTTGCCTGTGACCAACAAGATGCCGCACACCTCGATCGAACGCATCGGCATCGATGAATCCGGCAAGGGAGACTATTTTGGTCCCCTGGTCATCGCTGCTGTCTTCGTCGATGCCACCACGCAGGGTGAACTGACCCTCATGCAGGTCCGGGACAGCAAGAAAATCTCAGACGGCCGCATACTTCAAATGGCGCCCGATATCCGAATGATTTGCCCTCACAGCATTGTCACAATCGGTCCGCCACGATACAACGAGCTCTACACGAAGATCCGGAACTTGAATCGCCTGCTGGCATGGGGACACGCCAAGGCCCTGGAGACTTTGCTGGAAAAGGTTTCGTGCGGGCGCGCGATCTCGGATCAGTTTGGCGACGAGCGGTTGATCCTGAATGCATTACAGGAAAAGGGGCGCAGAATTGTATTAGAACAAAGGCATAAGGCCGAATCCGATCTGGCCGTGGCCGCCGCCTCCATCCTGGCCCGTGCAGAATTCCTCCTGCGATTGAAACGTCTCTCGGATGAGATCGGCACGACATTGCCAAAAGGAGCGTCACCCGCCGTCGAACTGGCCGGACGCATGATCGTGAAGAAGCATGGAGAGGACCGACTGGGGTCGGTCGCCAAACTGCACTTCAAAACAACTCAGGCTGTTTTGGGAAAAACAGACTAGCCGCCTGCGGAAAAACTATTCCAGCGTGGTGGAAATTGAATGGCCCCACGTCTCGGACAACAAGAGAACCGTACGCAGGATGCTCAAAAAGGCCGTCCAGCAAGGCCTCAGCGAGCGAAGAGGTGAGGCGTCCGCTTCGGTACGTTGAGCTTCTGAGCGAAGCGAGAACGCCGATGGATGATTTTTTCAGCATCCTGCTAGACCGATTCGCCAATCTCAAGTGCAGACGTCTTATCGAGATCGGAGCCTTGCGTTGTTTCGACAGGAATTTGTCCATCCCAGTAAAGCATCCGACGGCAATAGGGACAGGTGTGGAGTTCTTGCGAACGTTTCACTTCTGCAATCAGTTGCGGAGGAAGCTGAAGACGGCATCCGGAACAGATCCCCTCTTTGATCTCAGCAAGCGGCTGATCCTTTCGGGCCGCCTTTATCGTGTTATAGCGGCTGAGGAGCCCCTTCTCGACATGAGCTGAACGGGCTTGCTGCTGCGCTTCGAGATCGGCCAACTCTGTTGAAAGAGTGTGCTCCAGTTCGTCGAGCGCCTGTTTTTCCTGCGCAAAGGCCTTTTCGATGGCGCTGAGCTTCTCTTGCGCTTCTTTTGCCGTGCGCTGCAGTTGTTCGATCTTCTCCATACACAGCAAGATCTTCTCCTCGAAGTCCCCTTTCTTCTTGTTGGCGACCTCGATCTCGAAAAGATGCGCTTGATATTCCTTATTAGACTTCAACTCGGAAAGCCGTGACTTCATTTTCTCAGTGTGCGCTTCATGCGCTTCAAGATCTTGTTCGTGCGACCGCCGTTCCTTGATAAATGTCTCCACGGAGGCACTGGTTTGTTGATGTAGCTGCTGGGCTTCTCGAAGCGGGGCTTCAACCGCTTGGAGCCGCTCTGGGATTTTTCGGCGCTGGTCCTTGATCTCCGTGATGCGGAGATCCAATTTCTGCAGCTCGATAAGGGGGGAAAGATTCTGGTTCAACGCGCTCCTATAGCTGTTGTTCCGAACAACGATCTTGACCTGTGCACTCCGCGGCCGGCTGGTGGGCCCACTAGGACTTGAACCTAGGACCAGCTGATTATGAGTCAGCCGCTCTAACCACCTGAGCTATGGGCCCGATCAGGCGGATGACTCTCTCGCGCCTGACCCGCAGACACGAACAGCCGATTTTAGGCTGCTCAAGGAACGGAGTCAAATCTCGAGGAACACACCATGGCGCATCACAGACTTTCCACGAAGCTGCGTAGCTTCTTGCTCCGACTCGGATGACGCAGCTTGCGCAAAGCCTTGGCTTCGATCTGTCGGATACGTTCGCGAGTCACTTCGAAATCCTGACCAACTTCTTCGAGGGTATGGTCCGTGGCTTCGCCGATGCCGAACCGCTTCCGCAAGACCTTCTCTTCCCGTGGCGTGAGCGTTTCCAATGCGCTGTTGATCTGGCGCTGGAGATCGTACCGGATCGCCGCCTCCAGAGGAGAAACCGCCTTCTTGTCCTCAATAAAGTCGCCCAAATGGCTGTCTTCTTCTTCGCCAATCGGGGTCTCCAGAGAAATCGGCTCGCGCGCGATTTTCAGAATCTTCCGCACTTTGTCGAGCGGCAGATCCATGCGCTCGGCAATTTCTTCCGGCGTCGGTTCGCGTCCGAGTTTCTGGACCAGATGGCGGGAGGTTCGGATCAGCTTGTTGATCGTCTCGATCATATGCACTGGAATACGGATTGTCCTGGCTTGATCGGCGATCGCGCGCGTAATCGCCTGACGGATCCACCAGGTGGCATAGGTACTGAACTTGTAGCCGCGCTTGTACTCGAACTTATCGACGGCCTTCATCAGGCCAATATTGCCTTCCTGGATCAAGTCAAGGAACTGGAGACCGCGGTTCGTGTACTTCTTGGCAATACTCACGACGAGACGAAGATTGGCCTCGACCAGCTCCGCTTTCCCACGCTTGACCTTTTCCTCCGCCACATCCAGATGCTTGACCGCATCTTTGATCTCTTCCGCGGACACGAGGGCCTCTTCCGTCTCGAGTTGTCGAATCCGGCTCCTCGCGGCCTGGTAAATCTTCTTAATCTCGGTGAGGGCCTCCGCCGAACAGCTCGTCTTGCGTTTGACGGCGAGGAAGTTTTTCCGTTCGCGGCAAAGCTTCTTGAGGGCCTCAGCACCGGCCTCACCGCTGATCCCAAGCCGCCGCTGGCAACTGACGATCTCTCGCTCCGATGTCCGGATCTGAATCGCCAAC
>DASVEA010000333.1:0-2757 GCA_036380815.1 Nitrospiraceae bacterium | reverse complement strand
GAGTACGGTTCGATATGGATATCGGACGCCTCGTGTCGGTATGCCTCGACAATGATCTGATGCGCGAGCCGTACGATCGCGGAATCGTTCTCGTCAATGCCGTCAGAGTCGATGTCAGAAGACTGTTCCTGGTGAGCGTCGCTGACCAGCTCGCCCAGCGTGTCCGTAATGGACCCACTGTCGGTTTCTCCGATCGTGGCGTTGAGGAACCGCTCGATATCACGCCGCAAGCTCAAGGCATACCGTATTGTCATGCCGGGGAAGGCGCGCTGGATGTCATGACCTCTATCGAGATCATGGGGGTTGTCAATCAGGACATCCAGGATGTTACCCTGCTGCTTCAGCGGGAGCCAGTGGTGTTTGCGAAGGTAATCGTGACTTAGATTATTGAGGAGTTGGGGATCAGCCAGGGTCCGTTCGTCGAACGGAATATAGGGGCAGTCAAAGAACGTGCTCAGCGTTTTGCCGAGCGCCGCTTTTGGGATTCGATACTTCTCGATCAGCAGGCCTTCCAAGTCGATCCATCCCTCCAGGGACTCCTGAACAGCTTTCACGAGATCCGCCTGTCGGATGAAGCCCTCGTGGATCAAGGGATCGTAGGCACGTGGTTCGATGGTTCTGTGGGCCGGCTTCTGCATTGTTCCTATTTCACATGGGTCCCGGAAGGGGCACGATGTCCATTTCAGCGCACCGTTGGCCGTTCGTCACAACGGTAAGTATAGATGTATTTTCGTCGTTCACAACGATTATCACAAAGGAAGCGCGATCCGAAGGCCGAAGGTCGGGGCTCGAAGTTCCGAACTCTTCAGCGTTCAGACTGCCTCACCCGTCCCGCTTTTCTCGCACGTCCCGTGAGTCTCGCGCGGATACCGATAGGGCGATGGTCATGGAGTGGCTCGCTTCCTCTCTGGTTGCGAGCGGGCATGTTCGGCGTGGGTCTGGAGGTTGGCATGTAGGTCCTTGTGGGCCGTGGCGGCCACAGCGATGACGCCACGAAACCTCGGCGTCGGCTGATTGAAGACGAAGGGCTTCCCGGCTGCGTCGCTGATGGAGCCGCCACTTTCTCCGATGAGCAGGACTCCGGCCGCAAGATCCCATTCGTTTTCCGGCTCGATGGTGAAGGCGGCCTGGACACGACCGGCGGCGACCAGGGCCAGTGCGTTGGCGATGGAGTACATGGGCCGGCACCGAGAGGTCTCGGCGAGCGTCGACCACCGGTCGCTCCGGAATTCCCCCGCATTGACCATGATGACGGGATTGAAGTCAGGAGCGGGCGAGAGGGTGACACGTGCGCCGTTCAAGAACAGTCCGCTTCCGTGCATCGCTGTGAAGAGTTCGTCGGTCGAGGGATTGAGGATCGCGGCGACGACCGGTACGCCTCGTTCGATCAACGCGGCAGAAATGCAGAACTCCGGCACCCGATTCACCAAGGCCTTTGTGCCGTCAATGGGGTCCACAATCCAGACGCGCGCGTGGGTGAGTCGAGCCGGATCGTCGGGGGACTCTTCCGAGAGCCATCCATCCTGTGGAAACTCCCGGCGCTGCATCTCATGCAGGATTCTGTTGACCTCGTGGTCCACAGTGGTGACCGGTGACCGGTCTGATTTTGTCTGCACCTCGAACCCAACCCTGACCAGTTCATGCACCTTCGTGCCGGCGTTTCGGACCGCTTTGACCAACGCTGCCAATTCTCGTTCCATGTTGCAAGCCTCGCAAAGTAGAACAGAAAGAGTAGCAGGTCTCGCTGGATCGGCAAAGCGGAAAGTCGGCAGCCGGCACGACTGGTGTCGACGTCCCTCTTGACCCTTTCCGAGAACCTGCGTACAAGCAGAGGGTCCTGCGAGGTCACTACCGATGAAACTGGTCCAGAAACGATCCGGAAAGGCGGGGCTCCCCCCGGGCACCCCTGTCCATATTGGCGAGAAAAAAGCGGACAAGGTCATGATCACGACCTTCAACTATGCCGGCACCCGCTGCGACGAACGCCAGGACCTGTCGATCGATATGCTTGCGCCACCGACCGATGAGTCCGTCATCTGGGTGAATGTCGGGGGTGTCCACATGATGGACATTCTGGAATCGTTCGGGAAGCAGTTTCAGCTCCACCCATTGCTCCTCGAAGACATTGCCAACACCGATCAGCGGCCGAAACTCGACGAATATGAGACCTGCTTGTTTCTCGTGATGAAGATGCTCTCTGTTACCGACCGACAGGATATCATCGTCGAACAGGTGAGTCTGGTCCTCGGACGGAACTTTGTGCTGTCTTTCCAGGAAAACGGGACCGACGTCTTCTCATCGGTGCGGGATCGTCTTCGTGGGAATAAGGGACGCCTGCGGCAGTCCGGGGCCGATTCCCTGCTCTATGCACTGATCGACGCGATTGTGGATCAATACTTCGCTGTGTTGGAGGTTTTAGGCGAGAAGATCGAGGCGCTGCAAGATCTGGTGGTCAGCGATCCTAAGCCGGAGACGCTGCGCCAGATTCATGTCCTCAAACGGCAGTTGCTGTTTCTGCGGCGGGCGGTGTGGCCGCTCCGTGAAGCGACGAACAATCTCTCCCGATCGGAATGCCCCTTCTTACAGGAATCGACAAAGGTATTCTTCCGCGATGTCTACGATCACGTGGTTCAGATCGTGGATACCATCGAGACGCTTCGTGAAATGGTCTCAGCCAGTCTCGATATCTATCTATCGAGCATCAGCTATCGGTTGAACGCCGTAATGAAGGTTCTGACGATCATTACGACGATTTTC
>DASVEA010000332.1:0-4022 GCA_036380815.1 Nitrospiraceae bacterium | reverse complement strand
CGGAAGGGGAACGCGAATGATTTTTCCGTCGTTGGACGGTGTGATTCCGAGGCCCGACCCCGCCAGAGCTTTTTCGATTTCCTTGATGAGGGTAGACTCCCACGGCTGAATCGTGATGAGGCGGGCCTCCGGGGTCGAAATATTGGCCACCTGCTTCAGCGGGGTCATCGTGCCATAGTAGTCGACCCGAACGCCGTCAAAGAGGGCGACCGAAGCTCGCCCTGTCCGTAGGCTAGCCAAATCGCGTTTGAGATGTTCCAGCGCGGACTCCATCTTCTCCGTGACTCTTTGGCGTATGGCGGAAGGGTTGGACATGAGAGCCTCCCCAGAAAGTTAGCGGCGATCGGGCGTGACAATGGTTCCAATCGCTTCGCCCATGGCGACGCGTTTGAAGTTGCCTTGTTCCTTCAGGTTGAACACGATGAGCGGAAGGTTGTTATCCATGCAGAGGCTGATGGCCGTGGCATCCATCACTTTTAAATTCTGATTCAAAATCGAGAGAAATGAGATCGTCTGATATTTCTTGGCAGAGGGGTTCTTCACCGGATCGGCGTCATAGATGCCGTCGACCTTGGTTCCTTTCATGATGACTTGGGCCCCGATTTCCATCGCCCTGAGTGCCGCCGCGGTATCGGTAGAGAAGTAGGGATTCCCCGTGCCGCCGGCGAAGATGACCACGCGTTTTTTCTCAAGATGGCGAATGGCTCGTCGGCGGATATACCCTTCTGCCAGCTGACGCATTTCGATCGCGGACTGGACTCGCGTCATAATGCCGGTGCGCTCGAGCGCGTTCTGCAGGGCCAAGGCATTGAGCACGGTCGCGAGCATCCCCATGTAGTCGGCGGAGGCGCGTTCCATGCCGGACGCGCTGGCGGCAATACCACGGAAGATATTGCCGCCGCCGATGACCACGGCGACTTCGATGTCGAGAGCCACGACGGAAGCGATTTCCGAGGCGAGGCCTTCAAGGATGGAGGGTTGGATGCCGTAACCCTGCTCACCGGCCAACATCTCTCCGCTCACTTTGAGGAGGATGCGCCGATAAGTGGCAGAGCTCATGCTTCGCCTAATTGGTACCGGGTGAAGCGACGGATGTTCATGTTCTCCCCGATTATGGCAATCTTCAGTGCGAGGAGGTCCTTAATGGTGACTGCAGGGTCTTTGACGAAGGACTGCTCGATCAGACAGGTCTCCTGGAAGAACTTTTCCAACTTGCCTTCCACGATCTTCGGCCATGCGGCCGGGGGCTTGAGCATCGTTTTGGCCTGTCCCTCATAAATCGATCGTTCTTTTTCGATGAGCGAGGCGGGAACATCCTCCCGTCTGACATAGGAGGGTTTCCCGGCAGCCACTTGGAGAGCCAGGTCGTTGACAAACGACTTAAACTCTTCGTTCCGGGCGACAAAGTCGGTTTCACAGTTGACTTCGATAAGCACACCGATTTTTCCGCCCATGTGGATATAGGAATGTACGAGGCCTTGGTTGGTCTCGCGGCCTGATTTTTTGAGAGCGGCAGCCAAGCCCTTTTGGCGCAGGGAATCGATGGCTTTCTCAATATCGTCGCTATTCTCGGTGAGCGCTTTCTGGCAATCGAGGATGCCGGCGCCGGTCTTTTCTCTCAGTTCTTTGACAAGCTGACTTGATCCAGCCATACGTGACAGTCCTTCCCGGTACACAGTGAGTGTAGCCGTTGATGCATGTGGTGCCGGGCGTTATGAAGCCGGTGCGCTCGCAAAGCTGATGGCCGTGGCCTTGTCTCCCGCTGCAGGAATCGGTTTGAATTCTGCTTCTTCGCGCTGTGTTCGCAAATGGGCCCCTTCAATGCAGGCGTCGGCAATGCGAGAGGTAATGAGCTTGATGGAGCGAATGGCATCGTCGTTTCCAGGGATCGGGTAGGTGACGTGGTCCGGATCGCAGTTCGAGTCCAGGATCGCAATCACGGGGATCTCCAACCGGTTCGCTTCCTGCACGGCAATGTGCTCGATGCGTGTGTCGAGTACGAAGACGGCGCCTGGAATGCTGCGCATGTCCTTGATGCCGCTCAGATACTTCTGGAGCTTGACGATCTCCTTCTGCATCTTCAAAATTTCTTTTTTCTTCAACCCGTATTGGCTGGGATCTGCCAGCTTGGCTCCCAGCTTTTTCATTTTATCGATGCTCTTCCGAATAGTCTGAAAGTTCGTCAGCATCCCGCCGAGCCAACGCTGGTTGACGAAGAACATGTTGGCGCGCAAAGCTTCTTCTTGAAGGATCTCAGCGGCCTGCCGCTTGGTCCCGACAAACAGGACCGATTGGCCGGCGGCAACAGTGTCGCGGACGAAGGCATAGGCTTGCTCCATCCGAGTCAGTGTCTGCTGAAGGTCGATGATATAGATGCCGTTGCGTTCTCCAAAGAGGAACTTCTTCATCTTCGGGTTCCATCGATTCGTCTGGTGCCCGAAATGGACACCCGCTTCTAATAATTCCTTGATCGAAACCACCCCCATGCCTTCACCTCCCCTCAAGACTTGCAGATCACCTAACTTAGCGCAGGCGAGGGGGGCTGGCCCCCTTACTCTCAAGTCGAGCGACGTCCGTGACGTCGATATGAATTTGATACTGTTCCTCCACGCACGAGATTGTACGAGAAGGAGACGGTTTCCTGTGCGCTACAACCGTGGCACGCTAGCATGGTGGCGGTCAGTTTGCAAGACCAACGCCGTCCCCTTTGCTTGCCGCCTCATTCGACCAGGTGTTAAGATCGCGCAGCAGTTGGAGGGGGTTGGTGCCGAACATTTTACTATTAGTTTCGCCGAGCTGCGGGGCCTGCCCATCGGCAAAGAGTCTGTGGAAGCAGTTGCGGGTGAAATATAGCTTCAGCTATCGCGAGGTGGATATCACCACAGAGGATGGACGGAGCCTCGCCGATCGGCATTCGGTCAGGGCGGTGCCGGCCACCATTATCGATGGGCGGCTGACCTTCGTCGGAGTGCCGAGTCGGGAGAGTGCCGAGAAGGCCTTATTGCTCAAAATGAAACCGCGCGAATAGGGAACGAACGCTCCATGGCCGACGACGATTTTGAACTACCCGAGCTCCCCGTCATAGACAAGGGACCTCCACCAGAGTGCCCCATGTGCGGTGACCCGATGGGATTCATCGATGGCGACTGGTGCTGTGTGGATTGCAACGGCGAGCTGTTGGGACCGGAAACCGGCTAGATTGAGCAATGCTGAATTGTAAATGTTGAATGGTGAATTGTCCGTCATTAAACATTCAACATTCGGAATTAGATGCTTCGCATCGTCACCGGTCCTTTTCATCCAGTTCTTGATCGTGCCTTGGTCGAGGACATTCTGTCCTGTAAGACCGACGATACCTTCGCTCCGCTGGCTGTCATTGTTCCCTCGGCCTCCCTGGTTGAACACCTGAAACAGTTACTCACCCGGCATGAGCCTCGCACCTTCCTCAATATCCATTTTCTGACGTTCCACCAGCTGGCCCTCCGTCTGCGTGATGATCTCGCATCGGTCTCCGAGGCCAGTCCGGAACCGACCCTGCAACTGGTCGACGATTTCTTCTTCGAGCAATTGGTGCGGCAGGTTGTTCGGCGCAAGCTTCCAGGGCTCGAACCGCTCACACGCTTGCCTGTCTCACCAGGAACCTGGAAAGGTCTCTGGGCGACGGTGCGCGATTTGAAGGACGCGGTGGTCGCGCCAACGACGGCCTTGAAGGCCCTCACGGAAGGGGTGTTCGAGGAGGATGACCGAACCTGGCTCCGTTCCATGTTCACCCTGCATGCGGCCATCATGGAAGCCGGCCGGTCGCTTGGGGTCGGTTCTCCGGATGACTTGGCTGCCTCACTCGGCCGGGACCTCTCAGGTTCTTCGTTCCTCAATGGGCTGCAACGCCTGTTCTACTATGGTTTCTACGACCTCTCGCAGGTTCAACTCTCGTTCTTCGAATCGGTGGTCCTGGTTGCGCCGACCACATTATACTTTCCTATGCAGGACCGCCCGGCCTTTCTCTTTGCCCGCCAATTTTT
>DASVEA010000331.1:0-4690 GCA_036380815.1 Nitrospiraceae bacterium | reverse complement strand
GCATCCGCACCAAGAGTTTATTCAGGTCAATACGAGCAATATCCTGTTCGTCTGCGGCGGAGCGTTCGTCGGGCTCGAACAAATTATCGAGCAACGCCTGAATCGGAAGGCGATGGGATTCGGAGCCGAAGTTCGCGGACGGAGCGAGGTGCGACTTGGCGAACTGTTCGCGAAAGTTCAGCCGGAAGACTTCCTCAAGTACGGCTTGATTCCGGAGTTCGTCGGTCGGCTTCCGGTCGTAGCCACCTTGGATGAGCTGGATGAACGCGCTCTCATTCGAATCTTGACCGAGCCGAGAAACGCGCTCACGAAGCAGTATGAGAAATTACTCTCCTTTGAGAAGGTGAAGCTCAAGTTCACGGAAGGCGCGCTCGGGGCGATTGCACGGAAGGCGTTTCTCCAAAAAACCGGCGCTCGAGGATTGCGTGCCATCCTCGAAGACGTGATGCTGGACGTGATGTATGATGCCCCTTCTCAGAAGCAGATTAAGGAAGTCCTCATCACTGAGGATGCCATCCTCGGCAAGCACGCTCCCATCCGAATTTTCGAACAAGACAAGGATGCGAAGACCGCCTAAGTCGTTGTAACTGTAGATTTTTTCGCCAGCCCCACAGGACGTCTACTCAGAGTCCTCCGGGCCAGGTTCATCCTGGCCTAGTTATTCCTTGACAACGTCCCTTTTGAATACTCTCTGCTCCTTCTTCCTACCTAACCTGTGGCGACGCTCATGACTCTACGCTTTTCCTCGACAAGATGAAATGCTGCGCTATACTTGCGATACAGATTGAACGTGGAGGACGTGTGAAATATCCCGTGTCTTCAAGCCTTCGACACAAAGGGAAAACTCTCGACCTTGACGCAGCCCGTGAAGTGATCACCCTTCTGGGGATCAACGGCGAACCCATGGGTAACCTGTCCTGGGATTTCGTCATTGACCAGATTCTGGCATATCGTAAACCCCAGGCAAGCCGAGAAACCAGGAATGAGCCGCGCATTTCACTCACCTTCCGTGTCAAATACACAACCCCGGAAGGTCAGCAGTTTGAAAGTCGCGCAGGCGGCATCGGCGGTGGCGGGCTCTTTATCGAAAGTCTAAGCACTCTACCGGTCGGCACCAAGCTTGTGCTTGAATTTTCGCTGCCAGAGCAGCCGTCAGAATGGTTGCCGGCGAAGGGTCTCGTCGCGTGGGTCTGCCCTAAAGCAGACCAGTATACGTTTAGCCCTGGCATGGGGGTGCGCTTTACGGAGATTAACCCCGATATCCGTAACCGCGTGCTCGAACTTGTGAAATCGCTCCAGCCCGTCGGGCAGCCAGCCTAGCGACTATGCATCTGCCACCGAATCATCCCGCGTTCAATACAAGGACTTGACCATGAAGTTTACTGTGATTACGACGGAAGTACATGAGGGTAAAGTCCTTGAGATGAATACCGACCGGGAAGTGGTCACGCTTCATAGTGCCACGGGAGAACTGCTCGGTGCCTTGCCGTGGGGCACGGTCATTGAACAGATGCTTGCCGGCGACGAGGAAGTGCGATTCGCCCATGCGCGCTCTCATCCGAGAGCCCCGCTTGCCTTGAAAGTTCGCTACACGACCCCGGAAGGCAAACAGTTCGACAGCTTAACCGGCGGCATCGGTGCAGGCGGGTTGTTCATCGAAAGCAGCGCCCCGCTGGCTCCTGGAACCGAGCTTTCCGTCGAGTTTGCACTGCCCGATCGTCCTTGGGAAAAACACACAGCCCGAGCGAAGGTCGCCTGGATCCGCAAGAAGCCTGAACGGCATCTGCTCTTCCCCGGGATGGGCATCCAATTTACCAACATCGATGAAAAGGCTCGCAAAGAGCTTGTCGAACTCGTCGATGCATTGAATCGTTCCCGCCTCGCGACCTAAATTCCTCGTTTCGCCCAGCGACGCACCCCACTGTCTGGATCCTTCGCGATCGTCGCGTTGAGCGCTGCCCTCGTATCAGCATCGCTGAGCATTCCCAGACGATAGGCCGCTTCTGCTCGCACCCCAGGTGATGGGTCATGGGACAAACGTTCTCTGAGCCAAGGGGAGACCGCCGACCCCCCCCATTCACCCACCACCGCCACAATGCCCTGACGAACCTCCGCATCGGAGTCACGGCCTGCTGCGATGAGCGCAGAAACCGATTGACTTGAGTCGATTTGTAGCAATGCCCGTACCGCCGCTCTCCTAATCGTTGCATCCGAAGATCGCAGTAACCCTACGAGAGACTGCAGCAATCGAGAATCTGGTTCGATCTCGCCGATCGCCACGACCGCCGCCTGCCGGACCGATTCTGCGGGGTCCTCCAGCGCCTGCGTCAACAGGGCAACCACTCCGTCGGTGGCCGCGGGTTTCAAGCGTCCCACGGCCAGCACCGAAGATTCGCGGACAATTGCTGCCGGATCGTGCCGGAGGGGGAGAATGGAGTCCACGGCTCGTGGGGCGCCGATCTTGCCCAGAGATTCTGCAGCCGTCCGCCGCATCTCTGGCGCCTCATCGCGGAGCAATTCCAGCAATAGCGAGGCCGTGCGCTCCTCCGATGAAGGCGGAGAATCCTGGACACAACCGGCGAGACAGAGGACTGACAGGACGACTGAATACCCGATGGTGCGAGAGGACGTACGACAGAGCAGGGTGCACGCATCGGGCAGGCTGATGAAGACCGCACCCCAGCTCACGCTTGTTTAGGAGGCTCTTCGTGCAAGGCGGGCAGTTCTTTGGCCGCTTCGATGGATTGCTCGAATTCCTTCTGGGCAGAATCCATCTCGGCTTGGATTGTCCGCATCTCGGGATCGACCGAATTGCGGACATCGGCAACGGCCTGCTTGAACGTCCGCAACGCATCCCCAAGTCCTTCACCCAAGCTCTGCATGTCCCCTGGGGAAATGCCGGCCGGCTGCGCGGCCTTCGCCTTCATCGCCGCCTGCTGTGCCTGCACGCGGGCCACGGCATCCTTGTTGACAATGGCCGACGGGCGTTTAACTACTGGTTTTGCCTGGGCGCCCGCAGGAAGGGGCGGGTACTGTGCCCGCATCATCGGCGTGGGAGCAGCCGCGCGTTCTTCCATCGTGGGAGGCTGCTGGCCTTGCCCCGTTGATTGGGCCGAGCCTGACTGTCCTGCCGTTGATGTCATTGGCGGAGCCGCCATGTTGTACATCAGGGCGGCAGTGGTCCCGGGAGTCAGTTCCGGCCCAGGCACATAAGGCGCCGTGGTCTTCGGAGCGGCGAGAGTCTGTCCCGGCGTAATCGTCGGTGCCGGTGCAGCCTGGAACGTTGATTGGACCTGCGTGGGAGCCGGTTGATTCGCTTCGGACGGTGCCGCGTCCGGCGGGGGAATATCGTTGACTTCTTTCTTGAACCCTCTGAGCGCTTTGCCGATTCCTTCACCAATTTGTGGAAGCTTTCCCGCCCCGAAAATGATGAGGACAATGACAAGGATAATGATGAGTTCCGAGATCCCCATGGTACCAAACATGGCGAGATTCCTTTTCCCTATGCAAATCGCCGTCGGCCTTGCCTTACTGAGAACCGAATCAACTTTATAGGCCAGTAGGAGGCACTGTCAAGGAAGGAAGAGGGGCTAGAAAATGGAGACGATCTCGCTCTGCAACGGCAACCCGAACACCAACGCCTCGCGCTCAGCGAGGTACACGTCCAGTTCGCTCCTGATCCCGAACTCGCCGGGCAAGTAGATCCCTGGCTCAATAGAAAAACAGGTCCTCGGCATCAGACGGCGGGTGTCCTGCGTCTCCAAGCCATCGATGTTGGCTCCGTTGCCATGAACCTCTTCGCCGATCGAATGGCCCGTACGATGGACAAATTGATCGCCATAGCCGCCTCGTTGGATGACCTGCCGGCAGGCATCGTCGACTTCCCAGCCGAATGGGCGATGATCGGCAGCTATTTCCGTCTGGACGAAGGTCAGGGCCGCGTCTCGCCCCTGCCGGACCAAGTCGAAGATCTCACGGTGTTTCACCGGGACGGTCTGACCGACATAGCCGGTCCAGGTGATATCGGCGTAGACCGAACCGGCCTCTGCTCGTTTGGCCCAGAGATCGATCAAGAGCAACGCATCGCGGGTGACCTCGGATGACCCCGCCTCTGTCGGACCATAATGGGGATCAGCGCTGTGGGCATTGACGGCGGCGATCGGTGCACTCGACGTGACCATCCCGGCCTCGCGTATACGAGCCAGAATAAACTGCTGCACTCCATATTCAGTGAGACCGCGGCCTTGTGCCACTGCCTCATGCACAGAACTAAATGTCTGATCAACGATGCGCCGCAGCGCCGCGGCGGCAAACTGATGCGATTCGAGTTGACGGTCCGTCCAGCGCGCTTCAAACGTCTGAATCAAATCCGCTGAACTCACCACCTCGACATCGTAACTTCTGATCAACTCGATCGTGCCGGCATCCACGCGCGACACATAGGGGACCGCATTCAGCGGGGAATACTGCATCGCGACACGGAGGCCACCGGCGAGCAGGCGCGCAAGAATCTGCCGCTGCTGCTCCCACGACACATAGCAGTCGACCTGTCCCGGCAATGCATCCAGCACGTGCGGCTCGATGCGATGCAACAGCTTGACAGGAACCCCCTGCGCTGGAATCCAGTAGTACCATCGCCTCGTCACATGGACGGTAGGATCGAGCTGGAGTATGCGATAGGCGAGGGGGT
>DASVEA010000330.1:0-2674 GCA_036380815.1 Nitrospiraceae bacterium | reverse complement strand
TCCCACGCAAAGCCCGTCGTTCGACGAACAGAAGAAGGGCATCCCGCAATCCCTTTTTACCTGGATCAAGATGGCCAAAGGGTATGACGTCGAGTGGGATACGTTCGGACGGAAAGGCTGGTACACGCAAGATCCTCGGCTAAAGCCCATCGAGCCGGGATCGGTGTTTCCACGGGATATTCCCGCGATCTATATTGTGTTCGAGTCAGCCCCGCTGGAAGATCCTACCCAGTTCAGCGCTCAATGGTTTCTTGAGGGGGAGAAGGGCATCCTCTCATCCGTGCCGCTCGGCAAAGACACATTGGAAGTGCCGGGGCATGAGCGCTATGGATTCCTGGAACTCAAGAAGCCTGGAGACGCCTGGGACGTCGGGACGTATCTGGTGAAACTGTTCATCACGCCGCTCGGACAACAGTCTTTTCATGCTGGCAATCAAGTGGGCACCATGCGGTTTACCATTGTCGAGGGTGACGCTCCCGCCGGCATGAGCCCGCACTAGCCCCGCCCTCTCGCCCACACATTGGTGATTGTGACAGAAGCGCTGATGAATCCTGCGGGTTAATCAGCGAAAAGGAACAAGATGGGAGAGCGCTTCAAAGTCACGAACCAAGAAAAGCTGACGCTGCTCTATGAGCGATTCAGAGACGTGTGCTTGGTCGAGAAAGAAGTCTGGAAAGAGATTTTTATGCCACGAGAGGTGACGCGGGGTCCTGTTCAAACGAACCTGCAAGATCGCTATGATGTGGAAATCGATGATCCCGGGATTGAAGATGCCCTGGATGCGAATATCCCTCGCGGCAGCCTAGCCCTGGCTGCCGCGATTCAGGAATATCGAGCGCACATTTCGTTTTATCGAAAAGTCTGAGAGCTTTAGCCCTGATTAATCAAGAGGGGTCGAGGAAAAATTGCATGGAAGCCATAGCCGCTGGCCCCGCGCCTCTCGCCTTGACATTCATCCTGCCCCTCGCAACTAGAGTCGATCTAAGGCGTCAATGCGCGCTTCCATCGGCGGATGCGTGGCAAAGAGACGCATGAATCCTGAGGAATTACCGGAGATCTTCATCGTCGCGAGCGCATCCTGTGTGGAATACTCGACTTGTGAACGGGTGACCCATCGATCGATCGCGCGAAGGGCTGAGATCATCGAGTCCTTGCCGTACACCTTGGCAGAAAAGGCATCCGCGCCATATTCACGCTGACGCGAAAACCAGCAGATTAGGACCGAGGCCAGGATACTGACGACGATCTGGAGCACGATCGACAACCCAAAACCGAGAGCAACTTGATCGCGTTCTGCGAAGAACCGACGGACCCACATCGCGATGTAGTACACGAAGGTATTCATCAGCCCCGCCAACACGGTCGTCGCGAACATGTCTCCGTTATAGACGTGTCCCATTTCGTGGGCGAGGACGGCTCGCACTTCCTGCTCTTGAAGATTGCTCAACAATCCAGTCGAGACGGCCACCATTGAGTTGTTCTTGCTGGGGCCGGTCGCGAAGGCGTTGGGATCGGGAGATTCATAGACCCACACCTCAGGCATCGTAATGTGGAGCCGTTGTGCGATTTCCTGGACGGAGCCGTAAATGACCTGTTCGGCTTGCGACCGGGGTTGGGTGATCTGGCGGCAATCCAACATGGCCCGAGCCATTTGTTTGGAAAAGGCCAGACTGATAAAAGCGCCGCCAAAGCCGAAGGCGAGGGCCCAAACTAACGTGCTGAGGTCGACCGATCCTTGCAGATCGATCCCGAACATGGGCAGAACGATATTGATAAGCAACGGCACGGTGAGCGAGAGCGTCACCATGATCAGAATGTTGGCAGCTAATAGCAGGAACATGCCTTTCATCCACTTCATCGAGATCCTCCTTCACGACCACGTTCTCACCCCGCCATTCGGGCGAGTCACCAGTGAAAATGATTATACTAACCGATTCAGCGAAATGCATCTCAACCGAGATCGCGGTGACGATGTGGTGAATGAAATAACTCCTTTAATGCCAAGGTCAAGGTGTCCGAAGTGACTGAAACTCCTGGACAAAGTTGACCCATTCCCGTCCTTCCTGTTAGAAATGTCTCATCGAGAGGATGCATATGCGATTGATCCACATGTTGGCGACTGTCTGGCTGCTGACATCGGTTGACGTGACTATCGTCCATGCAGCGGAACCCCCTCAGTTCGATCCTCCTCTGGTGATCCCGGTGGCGGCAGACGGGGTACAGCGAGCCACGGTCACGCTTGATAGCTATTCGTATAGCCCCAACCATTTGATTGTCGAAGCTGGGAAGCCGGTTGAACTGACGCTGACCAGTGTGACGACGATAATCCCACACAATTTTATCATCAAAGACCCAGCGGGAAGTCTATCCGTTGAACAGGATGTGAGCGCCGGCAAAACGGTCACCATTACATTTACGCCGCCCCTGCCCGGCACATTTCCCATCTACTGCGACAAGCGGCTCTGGCCGTTGCCCAGCCATCGCGACAAAGGGATGGAAGGGAAGTTGGAAGTGCGATAGGTGTGGCTACGAGCATAGAGACCTCCAAGCAGGAACTGCTCCGCGATCTCCTCAAGCAAGTGTCCCGTCTCTTCTACACGACGTTGGTCGTGGTTCCAGCAGATGTGCGCGATCAAGTCAGCCTCGCCTATCTGTTTGCCCGAGCAGCGGACAC
>DASVEA010000329.1:0-2946 GCA_036380815.1 Nitrospiraceae bacterium | reverse complement strand
CAGGAGAACATTCCTGCAGGATGCTCAAAAAGGCCGTCCAGCAAGGCCGCAGCGAGTGAAGGGCCGAGGCGTACCCCCGGGGGTACGTTGAGGGTCTGAACGATGCGAGAACGAAGCTGGCGGACTTTTTCAGCATCCTGCAAGAAGGAGTCACTATGGAACTCGGATTCATCGGCCTCGGGAAAATGGGGATGAACATGGTTACCCGGTTGCAACGTGACCGGCACCGGGTGGTGGTCTATGATCGATCGGCGGATCTGATCAAGCAGGCCGAAGGGGTCGGGTGTGTCGGCGCCTCGTCGTTAGCCGATCTCGTCGGTCAGCTCAAGGCCCCTCGCGCAGTCTGGATCATGGTCCCATCCGGCGCGCCGACGGAGGAGACTGTTCAGGCCGTTGCGGCGCTGCTCCACGCGGGCGACACGGTGATCGACGGGGGCAATACCAGATTCCACGACGATGTTCGACGGGCCGGGGACCTCAAGAGGAAGCAGCTTCACTATGTCGATGCCGGCACCAGCGGCGGCATTTGGGGCCTGACCATCGGCTACTGTCTTATGGTCGGTGGCGACGAGGCGCCGGTGAAGCAGCTCGCGCCGATCTTTACCACACTGGCGCCCGAGCAGGGCTGGGCTCACGTCGGCGGAGTGGGCGCCGGGCATTACGTGAAAATGGTGCATAATGGAATCGAATACAGCATGATGCAGGGGTATGCAGAAGGCTTCGAGCTGATGGCAAAAAGTGACTACAAGCTCAATCTCGCAAAGATCGCAGACCTCTGGATGCACGGCAGTGTCGTTCGATCCTGGCTCTTGGAGTTGGCAGCCGGCGCCTTGAAAGAGGATCCGCGGCTGGAACAGTTGAAAGGCTACGTGCAGGATTCCGGCGAAGGTCGCTGGATGATCGCCGATGCAATCGAGAAGGATGTACCGGTCCCGACGCTCGCGACGGCATTGTTCACTCGATTCCGATCGCGGCAAAGCGAGTCCTTTGCGGAAAAGATGCTGGCCGCGTTGCGGAATGCGTTCGGCGGCCATGCGGTCCGCCGGTAACGCCTACACCTTATGCCACCGAATAGCCCACGTATCGATATCAGCCCCTCACAGGAAACGATTCCCCCAGTCGAACCCTGTACCCTTGTCATCTTCGGAGGTTCCGGCGATCTGGCACGCCGGAGGCTGATTCCTGCCCTCTACAACTTGCTCCTCGACGGACTCCTTCCGTCAAGCTATGCGGTGATCGGGCTGGGCCGCAAGTCGATGACCGACGAGGAGTTCCGCACCACGGTTCGTGACGGCGTCGTGGCACACTCCCGGCAAGCCTTGGCAGAGGACAAGTGGAAGGATTTCGCGCCACGCCTCTTTTACGTGTCGGGGGGAAATGAGGACCCGAACACCTATGCCAGACTGAAGTCCAGAGCAGAAGAGACTGAACGGGACCTCCAGTTACCTGGCAACCGGATTTTCTACCTGAGCATCCCTCCCAGTTCGTTTGCGTCTGTATGCGAGGGGCTCGAGCAAGCCGGATTGGCGACGAAGCCCGAGGCTCATACGCCCTACGCCCGCATCATCATCGAGAAACCAGTCGGCCGCGACTTGGCCTCCGCCCAGGCCATCAACAGCGTGACGGGACGCGTGTTCGACGAATCGCAGATCTTCCGCATCGATCACTATCTGGGGAAAGAAACCGTTCAGAATTTGATGGTCGTCCGTTTCGCCAACAGCATCTTCGAACCGATTTGGAACCACAAGTACATCGATCACGTTCAGATCACGGTGAGCGAAGCGGAAGGCGTCGGGACCAGGGCCGCTTACTACGAAGAAGCAGGCGCGTTGCGCGACATGGTGCAGAACCACATGCTGCAGCTGCTCTGCTTGGTCGCGATGGAGCCCCCCTACTCGCTCGATCCGGATGTCGTGCGCAACGCGAAGATGGAAGTTCTCCGCTGCCTCAGGCCCATCACCGATCAGGATATCGAACACGTCACCGTCCGTGCCCAATACAGTGAAGGCACGGCCAGGGACGTGCCCATCCCGGGGTATCGTCGCGAGAACGGGATTCATCCTGATTCCATGACGGAAACCTATGTCGCGCTTAAATGCTTCGTGGAAAACTGGCGCTGGGCCGGTGTACCCTTCTATCTGCGCACCGGGAAAGCGCTCCCCCATCGCGCCAGCGAGATCGCAGTACAATTCAAGGACATCCCGCAAATCCTGTTCAACGCCAATGCGCAGCAGCCGCAACCGCCGAACGTGTTGGCGCTGCGCATCCAGCCGGAGGAAGGGCTCTCTCTCCGTATCGTCTCGCGCGTGCCTGGAACTCGCGAGCAGACACACCCGGTGGAAATGGACTTTCAATACAGCGACGTCTTCGGCCGCCCGTCGCCCGAAGCCTACGAGCGGTTGCTCTTGGACGTGATGGCCGGCGATGCCTCCCGGTTCATGCGGCGCGACGCTGTTGAAGCCTCCTGGGCATGGATCACCAGGATTCTGGAAGGATGGCACAGTCAAGGGTTGCGGTGGTTGCCTGAATATCCGGCGGGAACCTGTGGGCCAGTCGAGGCCGATCGCCTCATTGAAAAGGATGGGCGGACCTGGCGAACCCTGTAGCGACACATTTCATGTCAGCCGCAACTGCTTGAGAATCTCCTCTCTGATCCCCAGTCCGCCGATAAACCGCTCGAACTTTCCCTGGCGATAGAGGGCCAGCACCGGCAATGCGCGAAGCTCCAGTTCCGCTGGAATCTGGAAGTTCTCCTCGACGTTCATTTTCAGGATCAACACCTTGCCGTTCACATCGAACTCCAGTTTTTCGAGTTCACGCATCAGCGCTCGGCAACTCCCGCATCCTGGTTTCCAAAACCCCACCAACACCGGCAGCCCTGCCTGCTCCACGACGTGGTCGAAGTCCCGATCGGTCACGTCACGCATCATGGTCTCCTCGTGTCAC
>DASVEA010000328.1:0-4472 GCA_036380815.1 Nitrospiraceae bacterium | reverse complement strand
GTCTTCAACTCTTCGTAGGTTTCCGTGGCATGCCCGGTCCGCTCCCACCCCTTGCCGAGCAGCACGCCCAAGACCAACGCCACCACCACCATCGGGCCTAACATCCAGAATCGTCGTTGGGGAGACTGTTCCATATAATGTCCTTTCCTCTTCCCGTTCCTTACCGCCTCGCCAACCATTGGAGAGGATCAAGCGGCTCCGCCCCCTGGCGTAACTCAAAGTATAGAGTATTTTCACCCGTCATGCCTGTGTCACCTGTTTCGCCGATCGCTTGCCCGGCTCCCACCTGCGCTCCCACCGTTACAAGTATCTTCGAGGCATGGGCATACAGCGAAAAGAACCCATTCGCGTGATCAAGGATTATAACGAGTCCGTATCCTTTCAACCAGTCTGCATAAACGACGGACCCCGGCATCACCGCGTGAATGGCGCTCCCCTCGACCGTCTTGATTTCGATGCCTCTGCGCTGCACGTAGGTGTTGAAGGCCGGATGTTTCTGACGGCCGAAAAAGGAGATAATGCTCCCATCAGCCGGCCACGGCAGAGCGCCCTTCACCCCACGAGGGGCGATCCCTCCAGTCGGAGGTCGGACCGCAGTCGCGCGACGGCGCTGCTCCAATTCGCGCAACAGACTGTCGATGCGTGACGCGGACCGTTCTAATTCTTGGAGGGCATGTTCGTAAGACTCTTTTTCATGAGTGATTTTGGTGAGATAGACCCTTTTTTCTTTCTTGACCGATTTCATCTCAGCCAGTTGCTTCTCGGTACTTTGCTTGTACGACAACATCCCGACCCGCGCTTCTTCCCGCTGCCGCTCCGCCTGCTCCATACGGGCCATGTCGGCTCGGAACGTGCCCATGAGGGCATAATCCCGTTCGGATACGGCCGAGAGATACTGAAGCCGGCGCTGGAAATCACCGTACGAGTCCGAGGCGAGCAAGGTTTTCCAATATCCAAAACGCCCCTCCATGTACTGAACCCGCAGCCGAGCCAGAATGGCGTCCTGACGCTCTCGCACACTACCACGCAAACCGGCTAGTTGCGTATTGATGACCTCGATTTCTTGGTCTTTCTTCCGCAACTTTCGGCTAATCTCCTGATGCGCTTGTCGATAGTGCAACACCCGTTCGTCGAGTGTCTGAATCCCCTGCAAGAGGGACTCTCGCTTTTTCCCTGCTTCATCGGCCTGCTTGCGTGTCTCTTCGATCTGATCTTTGAGTTGGTCGAGGGCCTTGCGTTCTTTTTCAATCTTGTCGGTGATCGAATCGGCAACCGCGACCGTAGGCCAGGATAGACCCAGCAGCCCCCAGACCATGACTCCGACCCTGAGCCCCGTCCAACACCTCATGCCTTGGCCTCGCCGAAACGCCGTATCGACACGAAGCTGCCTGCAAACCCGAGCCCCATCCCCACTGCAACCAGGGCAAGACAGACTGACGGGGGAAAGAATGCCATGAGGTTGTCGAGCCCGGCAAATCGCCCCGTCGTTCGCATTTGCTGCCGAAACAGTTCGTACATGAACTTGAGCATGACCAGCGAGAGTGTGCTGCCCAAGGCACCGAGCACCGCGCCCTCTAACAGATAGGGAATGCGAATAAAACTGGTCGTGGCCCCGATGAGACGCAAAATGGCAATCTCATCCCGTCGGGCGAACAGTGTGAGGCGAATGGTATTGGCGATAATGGTGACGGCAGCTGCCGAGAGAATGACGCCTATGCCGATGGCGACCAACTCAATCGATCGAATCACTGTCGCGAGGGCGTCGATCCAATCTTGATTATAGTCAACCTTGGAGACGCCAGCGACCAGCCTGACCCGTTCCGCCCATCGCTTGACCGCATCCGGCGAACGGAACGACGGGCTGAGAGCCACTACGAAGGAGGCCGGTAAGGGATTCTGGCCCAGCCCCTCAAGCAGGTGAGACTCCGAAGGGAATTGCGCCTTGAATTCTCCTAACGCTTGCTCTTTCGAGATAAACAGCAGTGAGGTGACGGCACGATCGCCCCGCAACTGCTGCTCTACCTCAGCGACAGAATCGGAGGCGAGCCGCTCATCAAGATACACCATGATCTTGATATCGTCCTGGAGCCATCCGGCCGCCGCCCGCAGATTGACATAGAGCAGCAAGAAGATGCCGACACAGGCCAATGTAAAGGCCGTGGTCAAGATGGCGACCATCGTCGTCGTGCGGTTAGTCCGCATATTGACCAAGGATTCTCTGAGGAGATACGAGAGCGTCCTCACCCCATCACCCGCTGTTCCGGCAGCAACCGGCCCTGTGACAAGGTGAGCACCCGCCGATTCACTTGCCCCATGACCAGAGGATCATGCGTCGCCACCACGACAGTTGTGCCGCGCGCGTTAATGAGTTTAAATAACTCGATGATCTCGGACGTCAGGGCAGGGTCTAAATTTCCGGTCGGCTCATCCGCCAACAGGACGACCGGACCATTCACAATCGCACGCGCGATGCACACCCGCTGCTGCTCGCCTGTCGAGAGGCCTGCAGGAAGCTGATCTCGCTTGTGCTCGACACCGACCGCCCGTAACGCCTCCGTGACTTTCCGACGAATGTCGGCAGAAGAAACTCCTTGCACCAGCAAGGGCAGCGCGACATTGTCGAAGACGGACTTTTTCGGCAACAGCCGAAAGTCTTGAAACACCGTTCCCACCTTGCGGCGCAGATACGGAATGTCAGACGGCTTGAGCGTCGTCACGTTTTTCTGGTGCACGAAGATCTGTCCCTCATCGGGCCGTTCAGCCCCGATGAGCATTCGCAACAACGTCGACTTGCCCGCTCCACTGGGCCCCATGAGGAGGACAAATTCTCCCTTGCCGATCTCGAGGGTGACGTCCGAGAGCGCCGGCCGCTGATCGTACTGTTTCGAAACGTGGATTAATTGAATCATCGTCGCCCTACCAACGGAGATCGTCTCCAGACACTTCGAAGGCGTTCTGAATATGCTCGATCTGCGGGGCGACGGCGTCCGTGCCTTGCAGCAAGACGACATCGAATCTGCATAGTCGGCCTTCGACGTGGTGGCGGGACAAATACTGAGCCGCTAACCGGATCAACTTCTTCTGCTTCCGTTGATGGACGGCATGGATGGCTCCGCCGAACGCGTCGGTCCGGCGCGCCTTCACCTCCACAAAGACCAGCACTTGACCGTCTTCAGCCACTAGGTCCAGCTCCCCCACCGACGAACGCAGATTGCGTGCCACGATCCGATACCCCTTGTGCCGCAGATACTGCTCTGCAGCCGATTCCCCTTCCTGACCAAAAAGCCTCCGGGGATCAAGAATGGTCACTGATTCATCCGTGAAGATTCGTCCAGGCCAGTACGCGAAAGAGGCCACCTACCGCTGCTTCCGCTCAAGAGCTGTGCGACTGGAGCGAACGTGCGCCGATGAATCGCGCAGGGGCCATGTTGAGCGAGACGCTGCAAATGCTCTTCCGTCCCATACCCTTTATGGGAGAGAAAATTATAATCGGGATAGGTCCGATGGTACACGACCATCATACGATCACGCGTAACTTTGGCCACGATCGATGCGGCAGCGATCGACAGAGACAGCGTATCACCCTTAATGATAGAGCGTGAGGGAATGGCGAGATCCGGCAAAGTCACGGCATCGATTAAGAGGCAGTCCGCCGGAGGAGTCAGGGATACAAGCGCGCGACGCATGGCCAGGCGAGTCGCTTCTAAAATATTCAGGCGGTCGATCTCCTGCTCTGTAGCAACCCCTACACCGACCGCACGTGCCCGCCTGACAATAACTTCGTAGAGACGCGCGCGGTTAGACTCGGAGACTTGTTTGGAATCATCGACACCGGCCAAACGGCAACGAGTGGGCAGAATCACCGCCGCTGCGACGACAGGGCCGGCCAGAGGGCCTCGTCCGGCTTCATCCAGACCGGCGATACAGCGATAGCCACGCCGCCGGGCTTCTAATTCAAATTCGTCGCTAGGTCCCACGATGTGGCCCCGCGATGCGTCCGTTGAAAGAGCACCCGACAGCCGTGGTTGGCGGAACCAGGGAATGAGACTAGGGCTTCGAAGCCGAGGTGGCTCCGGCCGGCTCTTCGGCCTTTCGGGTGACCCCGGGCTGTCCCTTCACACTCGCGACGAACTCCCGATCTTCGACCTTGGCAAACCTGCCCTTCTTCCCTCGGAGATAATACAGTTTGGCCCGACGCACTTTGCCTTGGCGCATGACCTCGACGCGCGTGACGATCGGCGAATGGAGCGGGAAAATTCGTTCCACGCCGACGCCATAGGAGACTTTACGCACCGTGAAGGTCTCCGTGTTCAGCAATCCTTTACGAGCGATCACCGCACCTTCGAATACCTGAATGCGTTCTTTTTCTCCTTCTACCACTTTCACATGCACACGGACAGTGTCACCAATATCAAAACTGGGCGCCGACTTCTTCGTGAAAGACCGTTGTATCCGTTCCAACCGATTCATGA
>DASVEA010000327.1:0-2068 GCA_036380815.1 Nitrospiraceae bacterium | reverse complement strand
ATCGTGGGGAAATTTAGCCTTAGCCGATGAGAGCCTGGACGTACTTCAACCTCCCAAAGCCAAAACCCGCTCCCCTCGGCTGAGCATGGTACAGGACATTGCGGAGGAGGAGGTTGAGATTGAGGCTCTTGCTCTTACCACGGGAATGATTAATGGAATTCGCCTGTCTCTCATGTTGTGGAGTCTCATCGGTGTCATCATTTTATTGATTGGTAAAATTCTAACTTTCTAGATTCAAACCGTCACCACTAACATCCCCGTGCCGCCCAGGGAATGGCGAAGCGGAAGCAGGAGAAATAGGCCAAAGACGCCATACGCCTCAGGCTGAGTCACGCAGTTCAGACATCATCTCGCCGACCATTCCCACCATTCCCCCACGCCCCGCCTTGCGGTTTTCTCTGTCGCCTCCTACAATACGCCTCTCTGCGAGGCGTCTATGCCCTTCACGCTTCGTCTCTATCAACGTTTCCCCGTGCACTGCGCTGTCACGTACCATGCTGGCCTGTTCCAAGGACACGGCACTGTCTGGGACTTGTCGCTGAGCGGGTGGAAACTCTCGGGCGATGTGTCCCTGCAAGTTGGGCAGACGTGTTCCTTGACCGTCAATTTGCCGAACGAAGAACGCATCTATGTGGCGACGGCGATCGTGCGCTGGGTCCGGGGGCAGGAGTTCGGCCTGGAGACCTTGGCGATTGAGAGGCAGACGCATCGTCGGGTGGAGCACGTAATCGAACGACTGGTACAGGAATCCGGTGAGATCAGCCCATGAGCACCGACCGCCCCACACGCGGGGCGGCATGCAGCAGTCCCTCCATCGCATCCCGTGTCCGGTCTGTGTGCCGGTTGCGATTTTCAACGATGGCATCCTCCCGGCAACCCCACTTGAATAGCGTGTGTATTTTCATGGAGGACACGATGACGCCCACCAGTATTGGCATCAACGAACAACCGGAAAACCCAGAGGCCCGACAACGACGCACGCGACCCCATTCGATCAACCAGGAGGACGCGACCTGGCTCCTAGTGCTCGCGGTGTTGGTCACCGAAGTCACGAATGACCGTGAACCCGTGAGGCGACTTCTACGAACAATGCACCCTGTCAGTAAGGCACATTGTATGAAGAGTTACGACGGGAGGATCTTCTCACTATTGGCTTTCGCGTTCTCTCTCTCCGTACTTTCAGCATCTGCCGCCAGCTTCACCGGCCCCGTCGTCTCCGTCCTTGATGGCGACACCATCGAAGTCCTGCACAACAACCGCGCTGAACGTATGCGCCTTAACGGCATCGATTGCCCGGGAAAGGGCCAAGCCTACGGCCAGCGAGCGAAGCACGCGACGGCAGCATTGTCTTAGAGCTGATTTGCAGTAAAAGTGTCGCAGGATTTCGGGTCGCCGGTTTCCAAGCCTTTTCGGAGCCAACTCATCCGTTGCTGCGACGATCCATGCGTCCAGCTTTCTGGCTGAACAGAGCCGCGAGCCATTTTCTGGAGCTGGTCATCGCCGATGGCTGCTGCCGCTCGGAGCCCTTCTTCAAAATCGCCCGGCTCGATCAGGTTTCGCTCACGCTTGGCGTGGTGGCCCCAGACGCCGGCGAAACAATCGGCCTGCAGTTCCATTCGCACCGATAAGGCATTCCCCTCTCGTTCAGAGGCCTGGTGCTGGAGGCGCGTCACCTTCTCTGCAATGCCCATCAGGTTTTGCACGTGATGTCCCACCTCATGGGCGATCACATAGGCCTGCGCAAATTCACCTGGCGCGCCCAACCGTTGCGCCATGACTTTGAAAAAGGACAGGTCAAGGTAGACTTTGTGATCGTTGGGTCAATAGAAGGGGCCGACGGCTGACGAGGTGGTGCCACAGGCCGAGCGTACACCTCCGGAGAAGAGGACGAGTTGGGGGTCGTCATACTCCGGCCCAAGGAGTTGCCTCCAGGTGGTTTCCGTGTCGGCGAGGACAATCGCGGCGAATTTCCCCAGTTGGTCGTTGGGCGATCCGGTCGGTGCGGGTTCGGAGGGTGGCGATGAGTCAGTTGTCTCTTGCACGCCATTGAGCATGTTGATGAGGGTCA
>DASVEA010000326.1:0-2388 GCA_036380815.1 Nitrospiraceae bacterium | reverse complement strand
GATGCCGCCTCCCACGGTGAGTCCGAGCACAGAATTGATCACACCCACCGGCAAAACGGTCACGGCACCCAGAAGTCCGACCACCATTCCCGGTATGGTAATGACAGTGGGGATCATCTTATGGGTGAGATCCGTTCCCGTCACCACGACCAACGCCGAAAACAGCAGGGCATAGAGGGCGGCTGTCCAGCTGGGACCGAAGTACCATAAGATTGTGAGATAGCCGAGGGCATTGGTGGCTTCGACGAGGGGATAACGTATCGAAATCGGCGCGCAGCAAGCCCGGCAGCGTCCACCAAGCCACAGGTAACTCAGCAGAGGAATATTGTCATAGAGCTTGATCGGGTGCGCGCACGATGGGCAATGGGAACCAGGCCAGACGATCGATTCGCCTCGGGGCAGTCTGAAGATGCAGACATTGAGAAAACTGCCGATCAGCGCGCCTAGGGTCCCGACCACAAGATAAAGAGACCATTCATGCATGATCAACTCAGGAACAGACTCCGGCTCGGAACATCCGAGGCACTTCGCATGCCAAATTAAACAAATTAGGTAGCTTCACCGGAGCCGACTTCCTATAGTTTACTTATGGCGAGAGAGTTCTTATAATCCCACTGCCTGCTGGGCGAGGGTTTGCTCTTGCACGTTTCTCCGTCAAGGTGAATTATACCGTACTATTTTATTCGTTAAAGGAGAACAAGATAATGGCACGCACGGCAAAGACGAAAACCAGACCTTCCCTGGCCAATCTGACCCCGCCACCCCGCAAGAAGCGACCTGAATCGCTCACCAGTCGGGAGCAGGAGATCCTTGAACTGATATGGGCCGGGTTCAAGAATAAGGAAATCGGTCAACGACTCAAGATCAGCGTCAAGACCGTCGAGGCGCATCGGGCCAACATGATGAAGAAGATGCGCGTGTCGAACACCGCCCAGCTGCTCAAGACCGCGATCCAAGACGGGACGATCAAGATTCGGTAGGATTCGCCTCCGGAACGACGCCTCTGCGACGTTGGCGAACCACCTCGAACAGCATGACGGCTGCTGCAGCTGAAACATTCAATGACTGTACGCGGCCATGCATCGGAATTCTGACGCGGTCGTCGCACTCCCCCAACACACCTGGACGAATGCCTTCCCCTTCTCCTCCAAGCACCAGCGCGATGGGCCCCGTCATGTCGATGTCGGTATGTAGTTTCGCCGCCTGAGGATCAACGCCGTAGACCCACAGGCCGACCTCTTTGAGATCCTGAATCAGACGAATCAGATTGCCCACGCGCCCGACGGAGATGTGATCGAGCGCTCCGGCTGATACCTTCGCCACCACCGATGTCAGGCCGACTGCACGGCGCTCCGGGATGAACACCCCATGGACACCCGCCGCTTCGGCCGTCCGCAAAACCGCCCCCAAGTTATGCGGATCTTCGACCCCATCGAGGAGCACGAGAAAGGGCTTCTCGCCTCGTGTCTTCGCCCGTTCGAGAATCTGCTCCATCGTGTCATAGGATTTCGCAGCGATGAGCGCGATCACACCCTGGTGGTGTCCGCTCGGCACCAATCGATCGAAAGCAGGAGGCGGCTCGATGTGAACGGGGACTCGCTGCGCTTTCGCCAGCTGCGCGAGATCGGAAAATTGCCGATCTGTCCGAAGCATGAGCAGCCGCTGAAGCGGACGAGCGCCGGAACGCAAGGCTTCGCGCACGGCATGTAGCCCATAAATCAGTTCTAGCTGACTATCGCTTCCACCGGCTGGTGCCATCGGGCTTGTCCTCGATGACAATGCTGTGGGAGGCGAGGAACTGACGAATCTCGTCGGCCTTCTTGAAGTTCTTCTGTTTTCTGGCTTCATTGCGTTCCGCAACCTTAGCTTCAATTGCTGCATCTGTTATCTGGTCTTCACGTGTTAGCCCTACTGGGCTACCTGAAATTTGATCGCTGCCTGACTCAGCCTTGATGGTGTAGTGCCATTTGTCCAAGTTGAACAAGCCGAACACTTTTCCGAGCGAACGAAACCCTTCTCTGGCTCTTTTTCTCGCCTCAGTGGAAAGACCTTGTGGAAGCAGCTTGTTCACATGAGTTCTCAACCGTTGCAACTCCGCGATTGCTACAGGCGTATTAAAATCTTCGTCCATTGCCTCCTGAAATGCTGATTGGCATCGCTCGATCATCCCCGCCAGTTCCTTATCAACCGTGGAATTGACATTGGGCTCACGCAGTCGCATGAACAAGTCGTAGAATCCATCCACCGCATTCCTGGCCTCTTGCAGGCTCCGGTCGGAAAACTCCAAAGGGCTATGATAATGGGTCCCAAGTAGAAAATATCGAAGAGCCTCTCCGGTTACTTCCTCAGGCCACTTAGACTTTTCAAAAATCTCACGAATCGTGAAGA
>DASVEA010000325.1:0-2506 GCA_036380815.1 Nitrospiraceae bacterium | reverse complement strand
TATTCCTGTTGTGCCAGACGTGCGGACCTACGAAGTTCTCGAATGCCAAAATAGTTTTTCCGCAACCTGCTAGAAGAGGCCGGCAATTCCCGTGGATATTTTTTCCTGAATGATCGTCGTGGCTTCGGGAATTTCTAAATCTTTTTGCCGCACGTGGCCGACCATGCGCATCTGTTGGACTTTCGATCCGGTCGTCGCCTGTCCCGCCGCCGGTTGACCCAGCGGTTTGCCCATTTTTCGATCGGTAATCTGCACGTCGGTCACGCAGAGATAGGTGACGCCATCTTCTTTCGGAGCCTCTTGCATCTGCATACCAGGAAAGCCTCCTCGCCCGCCACTCATGGCCATAGCCTGCGCCATCAGGGCGTTGATGTCGGGCATTCCGCCGGGCATCATTTTCCCAGTTTGATCGACACCCATTGGCTTGGTAGAAACCATGGCGGTGCCGCCGCTGCTGATGCCGGCGCCAAAGTTCGCCTTAGCGACGGATTCCGGTGTCACACCCTCGGCGGCCTTGTGGCAATAGACCACCTTCGCTTGAATCCAGTAGTTCGCCTGCTCCGGATCCTTCGTGAGCTGGTAGCCCTTCGTGGTGAGTTTGCTTTGGACTTCGCTGAGCGTGACGTTCTGATTCTCCGACGTGTTACGAATTTGCAAGTAGGCGGTGCGGTTCATACTGGGGTCGAGGAAGACCGTGTTGCTGTTCATGAGGCCAGAACGAATGATGTTGGAGCAGCCGGTCGTCAGGGTAATAAGCAACAACAATACTGTGAGGGGTAAGGGATGAGGGGTAAAGCGATCATGTAAGGTGTTCATCAAAAATTTCCTGCCACTGCCGCGCTCAACCGTTGTTGCAGCAACGGCGTCGCTTCGTCCTCATCGAGCTTCTTCTGATGCACGTCGGCGGCGAGACGAGTCTGGTAGACGCCTGGTTGTACGCCGCTACCGGATTTCGCAGCGGGGGGATCGGGAGCCGTGGCACCCTGTTCCGTAATCTGCAGATCTGCGACGCAGGCGTAATTTACGTCGTCCGGCATCTTGGGGGTTGAAGGCCCACTGAACATGCTGCCGATGGCGCTGCCGACGCCTTCAATGGCGCTCAGGCCCATCGAGGCGGCGGTCCCTATCAGCGCACCCTGCGGGCCCGCCATGCTGGCCATGCCGGTCAGACCTTGCAGGCCACCCATGATCGAGGAGCCGATGCCCGATCCATACCCACTGGCGACGATATGCTCGACCGGCATTTCAGGTTTTGTGACGTTGCAATAGACAATGTTGGCCAGCACGATGTAGTGAGCAGCGCTGGGATCTTGGATAATCTGATAGCCCTTTGCGGTCAGACGTGAACCGAGATCAGTGAGCGAGACGCCTTGGTTGTCAGAGGAATTGCGTGCTTGAATAAAAACCGTGTTCGCGGTCGTCGGCGGGAGGAAAAAGGTGTTGCTGGTGATGAGGTCGGTGTCCTTGATATTGCCGGCATGAGCGGCAAGCGGGAGGCTGAGAAGTACGGGCAGCACAAGATACCGCATGGATCATCTCCTGCAAATCAACTGTGAACTGGATTCTAAGGGAAAGTCACAGGGACAGCAACTATGGAACGTGCTGGAGCGCTACCGCTATGGTCTGCCGCCGGCTGCGGAATAACCATTTTGGCATAGCAGCGCTCCTTGATACTCTTGAAACAAAAAACAGTCAACCGTGAGGTTTTTGAGAGGTGAAAAAGGTCAAGAAAAATGTTCGCGAAACCCTCTCCCCAGCTTCTGTGGATAAGTCTGTTAATAAGGTCGCCCTGCCACCAAAATACGACCCATTTCTCTACCTCCAAGACGTCTTTGCCTAGAATTTAGGCATTGGTTTCCTTGCGGATAGCACCACAAGATATGGTGGTCCTAAGGGTTAAACCCAGTATAAACTACAAATACTAGATGTCCATTGCCGTTTGCTGGGTCGATGCGATGGATTGCCCATCCTGTTGCGGTGTCGAGCACTTGGTTATGCACAGACTCCATGCCAGAACGGGTTTTCTGCTTCATTATTAGGAGCCCGTTGAAGGAGCTTGACAGTCTACCGCAGTCTGTGTAACCATTGGTTACATCATGAAGCCGGCGGATCTCAAACGAGTGCGAGAACAACTGGGGCTGACGCAACAGCAAATGGCTGATGCGTTGCGGACGACGCGCGTGTCGGTGGCGCGTTATGAAGCGGGGATGCGGCGCATTCCTGGAATGGTCCAGGTCACGTTGGATCAGTTGGGGAGATCATCTGAAATTCCCATGGCTGGGATGGTGGCAGCCGGCTCACCGATAGAGCCGGTGCAGCAGTCCGAATTGATCGATGTCCCGCCCAGCATGTTGCGTGGTGGAGATACCTTTGCACTCCGCGTCAAAGGGGAATCCATGAAAGAAGACGGCATTCTCCCCGGCGATCTTGTGGTGGTGCGGAAACAGGAGACGGCCAGGAACGGGCAGACCGTCGTTGCGCTGGTCAATTATGACGCGACGATCAA
>DASVEA010000324.1:0-2070 GCA_036380815.1 Nitrospiraceae bacterium | reverse complement strand
TCCAGTTCGCGTTCTTTGTCTTTCAGTTGCGCCATGACCTTGCGTGTTTTGGCGACCAACTCGGCCTGGCCGACCTTGAGCAAGTCCGAAAGTTCCCGAATATCCGTTTCCAGTTTCTTCATGTGCGCGAGCGCCCCGCTACCAGTCTGGGCTTCGATACGGCGCACACCAGCCGCAACGCCGGTCTCCGACACAATCCTGAACAATCCGATGTCCCCCGTCTGCCGACAATGCGTTCCGCCACAGAGCTCTTTGCTGAAGGACTCGACGGTCACCACCCGCACTTGCTCGCCATATTTATCTCCGAAGAAAGCCAGCGCGCCCTTGGCCACCGCATCCTGAATGCTCATCACCTCGGTCGCGACCCGCTCGTTCTTCCGCACCTCGTTGTTCACGACCGTTTCAATCTCATCGGCATCGCGGGACGACAACGGCCTGAAATGGGCAAAGTCGAATCGCAAGCGATTCGGCCCGACGAGCGACCCATACTGTTTCACGTGCGGCCCCAGCATGTCGCGCAACGCGGCATGGAGCAAGTGAGTGGCGGTATGGTTTCGCTGAGCGTCCTGCCGCGTCGTGGCATTGACGGTCATGCGCAGCTGCTCGCCCTCACGAATGCGTCCTTTACTCACCACACCTTTATGGAGAATCAGCGTCGGGACCGGCCTGGTGGTTTCCTTGATGTCAACCCTCCCGTCAACGCCGACCAGTACACCTTGATCGCCGACCTGGCCACCCCCTTCGGCATAGAAAGGCGTCACATCGAGCACCACTTCGACTGCATCCCCCTCAACCGCTTCCTTCACCATCCGTTCGCCCTTAAGAATCGCCTTCAGGACACTGTCGGTCTCCAAACGGTCATAGCCGACAAACTTCGTGGCACCGACCTGCCCGGCTAGTTGCGCAACCGCAGGCCGAGCCGTTTCCTGCTCAAACCCGCCGGTTTTACGCGCACGATTCCTCTGTTCCTCAATGGCCTGGTCGAACCCCGCCTCATCGAGCGTCATCCCCTGCTCGCGGCAAGCTTCTCCCATCAAGTCCATCGGGAATCCATAGGTGTCGTAAAGCTTGAACACGTCAGGACCCGTGAGGACCTTACTCCCGGCCGAGCGCGATTTCGCAATCATCTCGTTCAGAATCGGCAAGCCTTGATCGAGCGTGGCGATGAACCGCTCCTCCTCGCCTCTCGTCGCCTCGGTAATCGTCGCGGCAGCGCTTCGGATTTCTGAATAGGACCCGGCCATCTGGTTCACGACCGCCGTCGTCAATTCATAGAGGAAAGGCTCGACAATGCCCAGCAGCCGTCCATGGCGCGCAGCCCGGCGTAAAATCCGGCGCAGCACATAGCCGCGCCCTTCGTTCGACGGCAACACACCATCAGCCATCAAGAACGTGATCGCGCGAAGATGGTCCGCCACCACGCGCATCGACCGATCGGTCGTCTCTTCCTCCCCGTACCGGACCCCGGCCCTGGTGGCCACGGCGCTGAGCAACGGCGTGAATACATCGCTGTCATAGTTGCTGTAGACGCCTTGTGCCACTCCCGCCAGCCGTTCCAACCCCATGCCCGTATCGATGCTGGGCCTGGGTAGGGGATGCAGTTTTCCTGCAGCATCCCGATTGAACTGCATGAAGACGAGATTCCAGATCTCGATGACGCGATCCCCTGCGCCGTTCGGCCGATCGTCGCCCGGCACCGACGGTCCCTGGTCGAAATGAAGTTCCGAGCAGGGCCCACAGGGTCCGGTATCCCCCATCTGCCAGAAGTTGTCCTTCTCGTCGCACCGCATGATCCGCGAGGCCGGGACCCCGACCTTCTTCCACAGCTGGTCCGCTTCGTCGTCGTCGCGGAAGATCGTCACCCAGATCCGATCCTTTGCCAAGCCGACCGTCTGAGTCAGAAATTCCCAGCCGAACGTGATGGCGTCTTCCTTAAAGTAGTCGCCGAAGGAAAAGTTCCCCAACATTTCAAAGAACGTATGGTGGCGTCTGGTATAGCCGACATTCTCCAGATCGTTGTGCTTGCCCCCCGCACGGAGACACTTCTGCACGGTGACCGCTCGCTTGTAA
>DASVEA010000323.1:0-7107 GCA_036380815.1 Nitrospiraceae bacterium | reverse complement strand
CGGCCCGGGACAAGGTCGTCCCTGGGCAAAGAGGCTGTCTTGGCAGACTCGAGGCGGGCGGGTAAAGTAGCCGCCGGGATCGGGCGGGTAAGAAGAGCGACTGTTTCAGCATCCTGTTAGGGGATCTCGTCGAGAATAGTGGATTGGATCGATGGCAACGGCGTGGTTTGGCGTGGAGGGCCGGGAAGGGCGAGCGGCGAACCGGTCTGGTTGGCACCTTGGATGAGTCCGATCGAAAGATGCGGCCCGAGCGTGCTTACAGCCCCGCTCCACGCTTGACCGGTCGTGGGATTCCGAAAGCTGTACGATTGGAAATTGTTCCCGGGGTTGTACAGATATCCCTGCGTGCCCTGATTGTCGATATAGAGACTCCCTAGGCCGGGCAGCCTGAACAGTGGCGCAACCCCTCCATCGAATGAGCGAACACTGGAGATGGTTTGGCCCCAAGCCTGCGAGTTCAACGACGTGAGCGCGAACAGGAGCAGGACCAGCGCAGACAGCGCCGCGGAAAGCACCGAGACCGATAGAATGGTTTGCTTGATCCGATGGCCCTGGAATCTCATTGCACTTAGTCCATGACAGGTTCACACAGAGTCATTATAGTATGGACAGAAACTCCTTGTCGATCAAAGGGGGCGTTATGAAACAGGGTACCAGAATACATGGATGGTGGCGCACAATTGGCTATGCGGTCGGCGTTGGGCTGATCCTGTCACCTGGTCTCAGTTGGGGGCTGGAGGTCGGCAAGACACCGCCCGCGGAACGACGGGAAACCATCTCCCTCGCCGACGCGGCCATTCGCGCACTGCAGCATAACCTGGACATCAACATCAGTCGCCAGACGAAGGAGAGCCGGCTGGCCGACATCACAATTGAACAAGCCAAGTTCGACCCGACTCTAAGCGTGAATGGCCAATTCAACCGGATCGTGAATCCTCTCAATATTCCGATATTCGGCGGAACCCCCCAGGCTCTGACCGCCATCACAACTCGAGATCTACGCAGCCAGTCCGTCACGCTGGATGCAACGACAAACCTACTTACCGGTGGCAACATCGATCTGAACTATAGCCCTGCTCGGACAAATTTTAATCAGGATGTGGCAAGAGGGTTCCTGTTCAACCCTTCCTATACAGGTGGTCTTGCACTCACCCTCACACAACCTCTCCTCCGCAACGCAGGTATTGATGTCACCAAAACGTTCATCCGCATCGCGCAGAATAATGCCACCGTGGAAGAACATGTCTTTCGCGATCGCGTCCTCTCAGTTCTGGCTACGGTGGAACAGACCTATTGGGAAGTCGTCTTCACCAATGAAAATCTGAAAGTGGCAGAGGCCGCCCTGAAAGCGGCGCAGGAACTCTCGGCCAGCAACCGTGCGAAGGCAAAGGCAGGCATCATGTCGATCGTCGATGTCTTGCAAGCCGAAGCGGCCGTCGCGTCGAGGGTCGAGCAAGTACTGGTCGCGGACAAAACGATTCGAGACCAGGAAGATCAGCTGCGCCGATTACTCAATCCTGCTGAAGAGGACCTGCGTCAAGACTTGCGCTTGACCCCGCTCGACCAACCGGTCGTGACCCTCGAACCCATCAGCCTGCAGGAAGCCATCGACACGGCCATTGAACAGCGACCGGAAATTGTGCAAGCGAAGAAGAATATGGAGACGAGCGATCTCAACACCAAGTTTGCGAAAAATCAGATTCTCCCGACTCTGTCATTTCAAGGCACCATGGGACTTGCGGGACTGGGGAAAGACTACATCAACTCGGCGAACAGTAACTTCAGCGGAGATTTCTATAATTATGGAGCGGGCCTCGTCTTAAGCTATCCACTCGGCAACCGCTCAGCCTGGAGCACCTACAACAAACGGCAACTGGAGGAGAAGAACGCCGAAGCGTCGTTCGTGAGTGTGCGGCAGCAGATCATCGTGGGAGTCCGCGAAGCGGTCCGGCGCGTTCAGACAGATTTCAAACGGATCGAAACCACTAGATCGGCCAGAATCATGGCAGAGAAGCAGTTACAGGCAGAGCAAGAGCGCCTGAAAGTGGGGCTCAGCACCACACGCTTTGTGCTCGACTTCCAACGCGATCTTGCCACTGCCCAAGGAAACGAGTTACGCGCCACAGTCGACTACAACAAATCTCTCTCCAACCTCGCACGGCACAAAGCCACCACACTCGACCGTTATAATTTCCAACTGAACTAGCCCGCATGATTCATGAAGCTTCTGCTACAAGCGTGGATACGCGGCTGTGCCGGGCAGTCTCGCCGTTCAGCCCTTCGTCATACTGCACGAGTATGCCTCAGGGCTTCACGCCTCCGAGTGCCCGTCTCGCTTCGCGTCTGCACGCTTTCGCGACGAACCTTCATAAATAATGAGGGCTGACCTCCATGACGGCGCCTGAGCCCGGTCTACGCGCAATGCCGGCTCAGGCTGAAGAATGGGGAGCAGCCCTCGCGCTGCTCCCCATCGCCGCAACACTCGGCTTCTACGCCCTTCCCCCCTCGCTCCAAAAACAGACGCTGGTTCAGTTTGCGCCACAGATCAGCGCCTATCTCGCTTTAGGATTTTGGGCCACGCACAACCGCGATATCGTATCTCGGCTTGGGCTGGAGAAATGGAAAGTACGGGATGGCCTACGCTGGGGACTCTTGACAGGCCTGCTTCTCGGCTGCCTGAATACGTTCGTGATTCTCTCGGCCTATCCATATCTGAGTTATGACATCAGTTTCCTCAAGACCACGCTGCATGGCCGACTCCCCCTCTTGGTCATGATCCCCTGGTTCATTTGTGGCATCGCCCTCCTTGTGGAACTGAATTTTCGTGGATTTCTCCTCGGGCGGCTGGCCTCACTTGAATCGAGGCTTTGGGGATCCGGCTTGGCCCACCGCCTCACGTCTCTCGCCGTCATCACCTGCGCACTGATATTTGCTTTCGACCCCTTCATGGTGAATACTTTCCAGCACCTTCATTGGATTGCACTCTGGGACGGGCTGATCTGGGGAATCATCTACCTCCGCACGCGAAATCTCTACATCACGATCGTCGCGCATGCGGTCGAAGTCATCGTGATGTACAGCGCGGTGAGATTCGCGTTGTCGCATTAGAATTGGTCTCTCTCAACAAGGAGCAACGAGATGAGTGAACTCGGCAAGTACATATTGTATTTCGTTCTCGGTGGGACGATTATCAGTGTCTCCACCTACCTCGGGTCGCAAGGTAAATCGTTTCTCGCCGCCTTTGCCAGTACCTTTCCCGCCATTACCGGCGCCACGTTCGTGCTGATCTATCTGAACGAGGGCAACGATGCGATCGTCAGCTACGCAAAAAACTTGCTGTGGTTCGTCCCGCCCTGGACGATCTATGTCGTGTCCATGATAGCGGGCATCCCCCGATTCGGCTTCTGGCCCGCCATGATCGGTTCACTCGTGCTGTATTTGGGCTGCGTGGGGCTGGTGAAGATGGTATTGCGGTAGGTCTTTCGTCGGGGCTAGCCCTGTTGTCTCTTTACCAAATGCTCAGGCCGCTCCGCTGAAATGGAGCCGGTTCATCTCCCCGAGGGCCGACACCATTTGATCGAGGACTGCGGTGACAGAGCGGCTTGCTGCCTGGGATGGGCCATCGGCCCCGGCCCAAATGTTGGGAGGATGCTCGATCTCGCGCACGTTCTGGCAGAACCTGACGATAGTCTGTTTCCAGTGGATGGGACCCGATCCTTCATCAAGGAAATCGACACGATCCTGTGAGAAGGGCTGGTCAAACTGCGCAGCCCGCAGTTGCCACATTTGCTCCATCGCCTTCTGCCGCTCGGGAGTGAACTCCATCCCGCTGGCCCGTTCGTTGAGCGCCGCAAACAGTCCTCCGACGATGTGGTCGACCTCCGATTCGGGGAACACGCCGACACATGATTGCATGAGCAGATATTTATGAAAGAGGAACACCTCGGCGCTGATACGTGCTTCGTTCGCGGAAGGATCGTAGGCTCGGGCCAGCTCGCGCAACTCGTCGCCGGACGCTCCTTCAAGGCAGGAGCCCAGCAAGCGGGCCAACTGGCGACCAAGCCCGAGATACTCTGCCTGAGGCAGGCGCTGCATGATCCTACTGTGTCTCCACGACAACCGCCGTGCCTGTGGCACTGACCATCAACATGCTGCTACTGGCGCCGATCGTTTCATAGTCGATATCGATGCCGACAATGGCATTGGCACCCAGATTCCGAGCCTGTTCGCGCATTTCGCCAAGCGCAATGTCTTTGGCCTTGCGCAGCTCGGCTTCATACGCCGCCGATCGGCCGCCCACGATATCACGAATCGACGCGAAGAAATCCCGAAAGATGTTCGCGCCGAGGATGGCATCCCCGGAGACCAATCCCAAATACTTGACCGCTTTCTTTCCCTCGATACTCGGTGTTGTCGATAGAATCATATTCCCCTCCCGCTGAACGCCCTATCCTCTCATCATTGGGAGGAATCGCCAAGCCTTTCTCCGAATCTTTTCGTCGAATCCCCCGATCCCGTGAAATCTGAATGACACCCACACTGGATCGGATGCCGGAGTAGATATTCATGAATGGTCCGCGCTACGATCATGCATTTTTCTCGCGTGGAACACATATCATGGAACCCACCCCTTTAACTTCGAGCCAGTCTGCAAACCTCATCGTCGAGGGCGCGCGGCAGAATAATCTGAAGAACATCTCGCTCCGTATCCCGCACAATCAGGTCACGGCCATCACCGGCATATCAGGATCGGGGAAGTCTTCTCTCGCGTTCGATACGCTCTTCGCCGAAGGCCAGTGGCGCTATGTAGAATCGCTCTCCACCTATGCCCGCATGTTTCTCGATAAGGTCAATCGGCCCGATGTCGACCGGCTGATCAACGTTCGGCCCGCCATTGCGATCGAGCAGAAGAACCCCATCCGCACTGCCCGCTCGACGGTCGGGACCACGACTGAGATTGCCGACCTCCTGCGGCTTCTGTTCGCCAAGGTGGGCCATCCGATCTGCCCCGATTGCGCCATCAATGCGCGCAGCTTTCACCCTGGCAGCGTCGCCGACGACCTCCTGAACCACTGCGCCGATGCACGAGCGATGATTCTTTTCCCTGTCATAGCACCGGCGCCGAAACAGGACCAGGCCTTTCTCCAATCGCTGTTGCTGCGCGGGTTTACCAGAGTGCGGTGCGGCGAGGAGATCCTCGATCTCCATGAGATCCACACCCTTCCCAAAGCCAGGCCAGACCATCTTCATGTGATCCTCGATCGGCTGGTGATCCGGGAAGACAACCGATCCCGCCTCGTCGAAACGATCGAAACCGCGTTTCGAGAGGGCGAGGGCCTATGCCGCGTGGAGGTCATCGACCAGGGCCCCCGAACTTACAGCACGGACTTCCGCTGCCAACAATGTGGAAGAACCTTCGAACCGATTCGTCCTGTCCTTTTTTCCTTCAACCATCCACTCGGCGCCTGTCCGGAGTGCAAAGGGTTCGGCAATATTCTCCGTTACGATCCCGACCTCGTCATTCCCGACCACAGCAAGTCGCTGGCCCAAGGCGCAATTGAACCCTGGAGTAAACCCAGCGGCGATTGGTGGCAGAAGCAAATGTCGCTCTCCATGAAGCGGCGTGGAGTTGACCTCACCGCCCCCTATAAGGATCTGCCGCAGAATATCCAGCAGATGCTCTGGCAGGGAGAAGGCAAGATGGAGGGGGTACAACAATTCTTCGAATACTTGGAAGGGAAGCGCTACAAGTTGCATGTGCGCGTGATGCTCAGCCGCTACCGGACACCGGTCCCCTGCCCAACCTGTGAGGGAACTCGACTCCGACCGGACGCCCGCTACGTGAAAATCGCGGGCAGAGACATTCATGATCTGTCTGCGCTCACGATCGAAGAGGCTGCCGCGTGGATCACATCCCTCACCCTCTCTCCTTATGAAAATCAGATCGCCAGCGACATTCTCAGGCAACTGACGGCCAAGCTTGGTTTTCTCCTACGCGTAGGCCTGAGCTATCTGACGCTCTCTCGTCAGACCCGCACGCTCTCGGGAGGAGAGGCCCAGCGCGCAGCCTTGGCCAATCAACTCGGTGCACGCCTGGTCGGCACGCTCTACGTCCTCGACGAACCGACCATCGGTCTCCACCCGCGTGACACAGCAACGCTCGCCGGCATCCTGCGAGAGCTGGCAGTCCAGGGCAACACGGTGGTCGTCGTCGAACATGATCGCCAAATAATGCTGGCGGCCGACTATCTTGTCGAGTTGGGCCCTTTGTCAGGAGAAAAGGGCGGCGAAGTGATCTGTGCAGCACCACAGCAGGAATTCATTGCAGACCGGCGGTCGATCACGGCGCGCTACCTGCGTGGCGAAGATGAAATTGCGACGCCCCGCTCTCGGCGAAGTGGAAACGGAAAATTCATCGTTATTGCTGGTGCTTGCGAGAATAACCTCAAGGATCTTTTTGTCAGAATTCCGCTCGGCATGTTGGTCTGCGTCACCGGCGTTTCAGGGTCGGGCAAGAGCACGTTGGTCGAAGACACGCTCTACCGTGCCATCGCCCGTGCCTTTCGCGTCGAGTCGCTGCCAATGGGCAAGTTTCGGGCGATTAAGGGGATCGAACATCTGACCGGCATCAAGCTCATTGATCAGGAACCGATCGGCCGAACGCCGCGCTCGAATCCGATCACCTACCTGAAAGCATTTGATGAAGTTCGCTCTCTCTTCGCCTCTGAGCGCGATGCGCTCAGGCGCGGACTCACCGCAGGCCATTTCTCTTTCAATACCACCGGGGGCCGGTGTGACCGATGCGAAGGGAGCGGCGTTGAGAAACTCGAGATGTATTTCTTTGAAGATATCTATGCCATCTGTGAGGCCTGCGACGGGCGGCGATTCAAACCGGACATACTCTCCATTCGCTACCGGGGGAAAACGATCCATGAGGTGCTGCAGATGACGGTTGAAGAGGCACTGGGGTTTTTTAGCGGCTCGCCCAAACTCACGGAAAAACTCCGCCTCCTCTCGTCCATCGGGCTCGGTTATCTCCGACTCGGCCAATCAGCGACGACCCTCTCAGGCGGCGAGGCCCAGCGGTTAAAAATTGCCGCTGAACTC